>JBLHKW010000012.1:0-51846 GCA_047618565.1 Planctomycetota bacterium | reverse complement strand
GCGCGCTGCTGATCGCACCAGGCGCGCGCAAGTTCCGGGCTGGCCAGCTCGACCATGGCTGGACGCCGGTCCAGGTCGAGCAAGCACTCGCTCACCGTCCTGCTGGTTCCTGGAATGACGTCCGTGGGACACAGTTCGGCCAGGGGCTCGAGCACGAAGCGCCGCTCGGTCATCCTCGGGTGGGGCACGGTCAACGTGGGGCTCGAGAGCTCGCTCGCGCCGTACATCAACAGATCGAGGTCGATGACCCGTGGACCGTTGCGCTCTCCGGCGCTGCGCCGTCGCCCGAGCTTGCGCTCGATACGGATCAGCTCCGCCAACAGGGCCTCCGCCGGAATCCGCGTTTCGATCAATGCCGCGCCGTTCAGGTAGCGAGACTGTCCCGGCGGCCCCCCGACCGGGTCCGTTTCGATCCACTGCGAACGGCGCAGGACAACGATCCCTGCGGTACGCTCGAGGCCGCGCAGAGCGGCCGCGAGCTGAGCCTCTCGATCGCCCTCGTTGGCGCCGAGACCGATGGCCGCCACGACGGCGCTGCTACTCGCCGTTCCCATGGGGCTTTCCGACCTCCTCAGCCTTCCCGCGAACGGCCGGCCACCAGCGCTTGACCAGGCCCCAGCCGACGTAGACCAGGCCCGTCATGAACAGCATCGGCACGGGCGCGAGGTAGAGCAGCTGCGCGACGAATACGAAGGTCACGAGACTCTTGAACGCACCGCCACCCGAGAGCAGCCTCGAGCCCAGGTGCACGTACCGGGTGCGCCCGACCATCAGCAAGCCGAGCAGCGGAAGCATGATCATTATGCTCGGCAGCAGCACCCCGGCACAGCTCTCGCGGAAGGCCTGGGGCAGGAAGGCCAGGCCCTTGCCGACGGGCGTCGCCGCTCCGTCCGCGACCTCGATGCCGCCGCGCAGGGAGAGGAACATCAAGATGGACGCGACGATCGTGCCGGCGGCCGCGGGCGAGGGCAGGCCGCGGAACTCGTCGTGGGCCTCGGCCGAGTGGTCGTTATCCAGGTTGAAGCGCGCCAGGCGCAGGATCGCCATCAACGAGAAGCTCGCGGCCGCAAAGAAGTGCAGGCGCGGCGGTAGCAGCCCCTCGTGCTCCATCAGCACCTTCGCGATCAGGGCCGGAGCGACGCCGAACGTGAGCGCATCGGCGAAGGAGTCGAGCTGGGCGCCGAAGTCCGAGAAGCTGTCGGTGATGCGCGCCACCTTGCCATCGAGTGCGTCGAACACCATCGCCAGGAAGATGAGCCAGCAGGCGCTCTCGAGGCGCTGATCGAACAGCAGCGGATCCCCCGCGAGGGCGTCGATCGCCTTCGATATCGCGAGCAGCCCGACGCCTGCATTGCACAGGGTCAGGAGGCTCGGCAACATCGAGATTCGTCTTACCTGGCTAGCCATGGTTGGAAAGTACCCATCGTCCGTCGATTTTTGAATCCTGGGCCAGCTTCCCTGCCCATTTCCGTTGGCCTGGCATTTAGTTGGCCTGGCATTTAAGTGGGGTGTAGGATCCGAAAGCATGAGCGAGATCCTGCAGGTTCAAGGCCGGGAAGTGATCGATTCCCGGGGCAACCCGACCATCGAGGTCGACGTCGAGCTGGTCTCCGGGGCTTTTGGACGGGCGGCCGTGCCCTCGGGCGCCAGCACGGGCATCCACGAGGCCCACGAGCTGCGCGACGGTGAGGGCCGTTACGGGGGCAAGGGCGTCCTGAAGGCCGTCGGACACGTCAACGAGGAGATCGCCGAGGAGATCGAAGGCCTGGACGCCATCGACCAGGGCCAGGTCGACCGGACCATGATCGAGCTCGATGGGACGCCGAACAAGGAGCGCCTGGGGGCCAACGCCATCCTGGGCGTGTCCCTCGCCGTCGCCAAGGCGGCGGCCGAGGAGACCGGCATGCCGCTCTGGCGCTACCTCGGTGGCGTGGAAGCGCACATCCTGCCCGTTCCGATGATGAACATCCTGAACGGCGGTGAGCACGCGGACAACAACGTCGACCTGCAGGAGTTCATGGTCATGCCCATGGGCGCCACGACCTTCCCCGAGGGTCTGCGCATGGGGATCGAGGTCTTCCACGCGCTGAAGAAGGTCTGCCACGAGCGCGGGCTGTCGACCTCGGTCGGCGACGAGGGCGGCTTCGCCCCCAACCTCGGGTCCAACGAGGAAGCCATCACCCTGATCCTCGAGGCGATCGACCGCACCGGGCTTCAGGCGGGCAAGGACGTGCGCATCGCGATCGACGCGGCTGCGTCCGAATTCTACAAGGACGACGTCTACACGATCGACGGCAAGGGCCTCGACCGCGGCGCTCTCGTCGACTACTACTCCGGCCTCTGTGAGAAGTACCCGATCTTCTCGATCGAGGACGGCCTGGACCAGGACGACTGGCAGGGCTGGACCGACATGACGACGGCCCTTGGCGAGCACGTCCAGATCGTTGGCGATGACCTGTTCGTCACGAACGTCGAACGCCTGCGCGAGGGCATCGAGAAGAAGGCCGGCAACGCGATCCTGATCAAGCTCAACCAGATCGGCACGTTGACCGAGACCCTGAACACCATCGCGCTCGCCCACCGCCGCGGCTACCGCTGCGTCATCAGCCATCGCTCCGGCGAGACCGAGGACACCACCATTGCCGACCTGGCGGTGGCCACGAACGCAGGCCAGATCAAGACCGGCGCGCCCTGCCGCTCGGATCGGGTCGCGAAGTACAACCGCCTGCTGCGCATCGCCGAGGAACTGGGTGCGACGGGACGCTACGGCCCGCGCGACCTCACCTGATCCCCCCACCGCAACCTCCCCATTGCCGTCAAAAGATCATGGATAGCCGCGAATCACGCCCCCCGCTCATGAAGGCCCTGGCCGACGCCGTCCTGTCCTGGGCGCCGGTCATGGTCGCACTCGCACTGCTCGCACAGGTCGGACTGCTCGGCCTGCGCCCGGCACTCACAGAACGCGAGCGCCTGACCCGCGAAGAAGCACGCGTCGAGGTGCGCCACTCCGCCGCCCTCCAGCACTTCACCGACCTCGACCAGCAGGTCGAAGCGTGGGCCGATCCGATCTATCGCGAACGCCTGAAACGTCAGCGCTAGCTATACCGAGCCAGGCTCGATCTCGCACCAATTCGATCCTGGATCAATCGTCTCGATCGACAGACCAATCTGTAGCGCCTCTGGCGCCGGTTCATGACCTGGTGCCAGGCCCCTTGGCGTGTGCGTGCTTGATCTCCTGGACACCCCGGAGTGAGGACGATCGGAGGATCTCGGGGTTCGACCTGAGACGAAGGATCCGGAGTCAAGTTGGTGCGAGACCAAGCCTGGCTCGGTAAACCGGTACGCGGTAAACCGGTACGGTACACCCGATCTATCGCGAACGCCTGAAACGTCAGCGCTAGCGCTTACCGAGCCAGGCTCGGTAAGCGCTCAGTCCTCCTGGAAGAGCGCGCCCGCGGCCCAGTCGTAGTAGCCCGATACGGAGCGCGCGGTTCCGCCACTGATCGACGACCAGGCGGCTGTCGCGGTGTTGAGCCGGCCACCGCTTATCGTGGACGCCCCGCCGCTGGCGGTGTTCGAGCGCCCACCGCTGACGGAAGAGTAGGCTGCGGCGGCGATGTTGGAGCGCCCGCCGCTCACGCAGCTGCTGTAGCTCGTGGCCTGACCGGCGTAGCCCCCACTGACGGACGAGAACGCGCCACTCGCGAAGTTGGAATAGCCACCACTGACGGAGGCGTGGTGCTGCGTGGCGAAATTGAGCCTCCCGCCGCTGATCGATGTGGCATGCGCGCTGGCGGTGTTGCCGGTGCCGCCGCTGACCGAGGCATCGTCTCCCGAGGCCATGTTCGACCGGCCGCCGGAGACCGACGAGTGATTCCCGGTGGCCCAGTTCCGGACGCCCCCGGAGACGGACGCCATGCTGCCGGTGATCCGATTGTCCATCCCCACGACGAGACCGCCGAAGCTGGCGAACGAGTTCAGGCTACCGCAGACCATGTTGTGGGAACCCGTACGATCGTCCTCGAACAGATTGCCGAGTTCGTTGTAGCCGACGATCAGGTTGCCGAGCCCGTTGGTCTCGGTCACGCCGGGTTCGATCGAACCCGGTTGCGCGGGGGCGCCATTGGTTGCGCCCAGTCCGTTCACAATCTGGACGTTGATGTCGCTGATGCGCAACGTCTTCACGTTGCCGCCCTTCCCATCGTCGAGGTAGACGATGCTCATGTGCTCCAGGATCTCCTCCTGGTCGGCGGTCAGGCTCCGGAACCGGGTGGCAGCTACACTCCCCTGGCGCGTTGCCGCGAACGAAACGACCGAGGCGGCGAGGAGACTGACGATCGTGAGCAGGCTAGATTTCATGGGCTTCTCCCAGGGATGACGGAACCGACCGAGGTAACTCACACCGTAGCCAGTCGGCCAGAAAACCGATACCCGCCCACGCTGGAGTGCACGCGGGCGGTACCGTGGTGGCGGGGCCACACGGCTGGCCCGGGCCCCGGATGATGACACTCCACTCGATCGCCTTCCTGCTGGCGGCGCTTCCCCAGGAAGCTGGCGCGCCGACCCTCGAGCTGGAGGGCCCGCTCAACAACGACGCCTTCGTGCTCACCCACGAAGCAGCGCAGGGCGAACTGGCGCGCGGAGATCGGTCGTGGCAACGGGCCCAGGCTGACTTCGCTGCGGGCACGCGCGAACGAGGCCTCGCGTACGAGGCCTGGCACTCGGCCCTCGAGCTGTCGGAGACCGGAGACGCAGTCGCCCTGGCGCTCCCGGACGAAGGGCTGTCGGCCCTGTGGCCGGATCCGGAGGACAGTCACCGGCGCCGCGGTGAGGGGGTGAGTTACGCCATACTCCGCAGGCTGCACGCGCTCGACGAACGCTTCCAGGGTGAGTGGCGAGAGCGCTTCGGTGACCTTGCAGCGGTAGAGCTGGCGGGCGCAGGCGGCAGTCCGAAGCGGCTGGCGCTGGTGGAGCGCAACCACCCCTGGACACGCGCTGCGGCCCTGGCGGGGATGCGCCTGTCGGACCTCGCGTTCGAGCGTGGAGCGACGGCGGATGCGCGCGCGTGGCTCGCGCGCGCGTCCGAGCACGCTGGCACAGAACAGGATTCGGGCGCGGCTCTCGGGGCCGCCCTGCGCGCGCGGATCACGCAGATCGAGGGCTGGACGACGGCCTTGCCCGGAACGCCGCCTACGCCGGTCGCGCAGCACCTGGAGCTGGTGCGCAGCGAGCAACTGGAGGGTCTGCGCGGCGCGGGCACACGCCAGAGGTTGCGGGGTGGCCTCGAATGCGGCCTTGGCTTCACGGACTCGGGCAGCGTCATCATCCAGACAGCGCTCGGTCTGGTGCATTACCGCGACATGGACCTGCCGGATGGCCCGCGCATCCTGCGCACACGCTTTCGCGACATTCTGGGCGATGCCTGGAACACGCCCTTCGTGACCACAGCCGAGGGTGGCTGGCCCCTGCAGCCCGCGGTTACGGGCGACACGGTGGTGGTCGTCGTCGGACGTTCGATCGAACGCTCGCATGGGGTGTCCTTCGCGGAAGGTGACGCCCTGGTATCCTCGCCGACGAACATCCTCGCCCACCTTCATATCGACGGGAGCGGGTTACCCGAGGTCGAATGGACGCTCTCAAGCGCCGGCCTGCGCCGCGGCGACGGATCGCTCATCGCTGACAACCTGTTCGAATCCGGCGCCTGGGAAATTCAGCCGGGCCCCTGCGTGCACGCCGGGCGCGTCTACGTGCAGGTGCGCGTCGTACGCGGCGAGGGCGGCGGCGAGCACGAACTCTGGCTGTGGGCCTTCGACCTGGTCAGCGGCGAGCCACTGTGGTCCCGTTTCTTGACCAAGCCAAGCGGCCTGCCGGGCGCGGGGGCGACCTCCCGTACGCGCCAGCTCCCCACGCCTACGCAGCCGCTGACCGTCGTCGATGGACGGGTCTTCGCGGGCACCAACGCGGGGCTCGGACTACTGTTCGACGGCGTGGACGGACGCCTGACGTGGAGCGTGCGAAATCGGCGCCGGAGCGCCGGGAAGCGCGGCTGGACGGGCGCGCGCCGTGCGCCACAACTGAGCGGCACGGAAGGCCCGATGCTGGTCTGGACGCCGTTCGACTCCGACCACCTGTACATCCTCGCGGCCTCTGCCGACCTCGACGGCCAGGGGCTGCTACGACGCTCCGACCTGGCCGAGATCGCAGCGGGAGCCCCCTTCCCGATCGGATCCGCGCGCGAACTCATCGGGGGCAGCGGCCATGAATTGCTCGTGCTGGGGGCCAACGGCCCCAGACGCGCCCTGAGCGCCTGGCTGCCCAACGGAGAGCGGCGCTCGTCGATCTACCTTGGCCGGGGCGAGGGCTTCGCCGGATCCGCCTGGACGTCGGACCGACGGCTTCTGGCGGCGAGTGACAGATACCTTTACATGTTCGACCGGGAGCTGCGGCTGCTCGATAGCCGGGCCCTTCCGGACGTGGGCGGCGGTCGCGGCGGGAGCGTGTACGCGCACTCCGGTCAATTTTATGTCCTGGGCCAGGACACGCTCTGGCATTTCCGGCCGCGTTGACCCTCCCCTTCCCGGTTCGGCCCGCTTCGGCCTGCTCCGGCGCGTGGAACGTAGGTTTTTCATAGCTGACCGGCTGACCCGGCCCCTGGGGCGTATAGATAGACTCAGGGAAAGCGACCTCGCTGGAGTGTGAAGATTGGGGCCCAACTGGTCGATCCACTCCTGGCCTTTCCCATTAACATGCGGGCCGCTACGTCGTCCGTTTTTTCACCCCCACGACTCGGCGCCCAGGGTGGCTGCCGAAACCACCACCGCCCCCTCGAGATCAACAATGTTGGAAGCCTCTCTGGAGCGCTTGCAGGAGGTGCACGGGCGCCTCAAAGCCGAACTCCACCGCGTCATCGTCGGTCAGGAACAGGTCATCGACGAGCTGCTGCTCGCGGTCCTCACGAACGGCCATTGCCTGCTCGTCGGGGTCCCGGGTCTGGCCAAGACCCTGCTCATATCGAGCCTGGCCAAGACGCTCAAGCTGTCCTTCAGCCGGATCCAGTTCACGCCCGACCTGATGCCCTCGGACATCACCGGCACCGAGCTGCTTCAGATCGACCCGGAGACCGCCGAGCGTAGCTTCCGGTTCGCCGAGGGCCCGCTGTTCGCGAACGTGGTGCTGGCGGACGAGATCAACCGCACGCCGCCCAAGACCCAGGCCGCGCTGCTCGAGGCGATGGTCGAGCGTCAGGTCACGTCCGCCGGTCAAGCGCACGACCTGCCGCGCCCCTTCTTCGTGCTGGCTACCCAGAACCCGATCGAGCAGGAAGGCACCTACCCGCTGCCGGAAGCCCAGCTCGACCGTTTCATGTTCATGGTCCACGTTGGCTACCCTGACCTTGAGGAGGAGCGCGAGATCCTGCGACGCACCACCGGCGGCGCCATGGACGAGATCACGTCCGTGCTCGCGGGTGCTGACCTGACCGAGTTCCAGGCTGCCATCCGCGCGATCCCGATCGCCGACGCGATACTGGACTACGTGCTGGCGTTGACCCGTGGCACGCGCGTTCGTTCGGACGATCCCCTGCCCTTCCTGAAGGAATGGGTCACGTGGGGTGCCGGACCCCGCGCGAGTCAGTTCCTGGTCCTGGGAGCGAAAGCGCATGCGGCCGTGAACGGTCGCAACCACGTCGCGATCGAGGACGTGCGCGCGGTCGCGTACCCCGTCCTGCGACACCGCATCGTGACGACCTTCTCGGCTCAGGCTGAGGGCATCACGTCGGATTTCATCATCGAGCGCTTGCTCGCCGAGGTGCAGCCGGGCGCGACCGTTGGCGCAGGCCTGCCGGGCGTGTCGCAGTCCAGCTAACACGGACGCTCCCCAGCACCCATGTCGGCGCAGCCCACCTCGATCCTCGACCCCACGGTCCTCGAAAAGCTGTCCGGGTTGACCCTTGTCGCCCGGACGGTGGTCGAGGGATTCATGGCCGGTCAGCACACATCCCCGCACCGCGGCAGCTCGGTCGAGTTTGCTCAGCACCGGCCGTACGCGCCGGGCGACGAGCTACGCAACATCGATTGGCGCGTGTTCGCTCGCTCCGACCGCCTGGTGGTCAAGGAGTACATCGTCGAGACGAACCTGTCCTGCCACCTGTTGCTCGACGCCTCGGAGTCGATGGCGTACGGGTCGCTGGCCTGGACCAAGTTCGACTACGCGCGCTGGTGCGCGGCTTCCCTGGCGCACCTGGTGCTGACCCAGCGCGACACCGCCGGCCTGGTGGTCTTCGACGAGGAGCACCGCACCAAGGTGCCGCCCGCAAACGGCGCTCCGCAGGAACGCGCGATCATCGAGACCCTGACCAGTGCAGAGCCCAACGGGCCGACCCGCATCGGACGCGCCCTGGGCCTGCTCGCACCGCGCCTGGGCCAGCGCGGCATCGTGATGATCTTCTCGGACTTCTTCGATGACCTGGACGAGATCCAGTCCGGCATCGAACGACTGGCACACGGCGGGCACGAGCCGATCCTGTTCCAGATCCTCGACCCACAGGAGACCGCGTTCGACTTCGATGCACTACTCAAGCTCGAGGGGCTCGAGTCGACGGGAAACCACAAGATCGACCCGAAGACGATCCGCGACGCGTACCTGGAAGAGGTCAAAAAGCACAACGACGGGCTGGCGCAGATCGCTCGCAAGCTGAGCGTCGACTGCGTGCGCGTGTCGACCGCCGATAGCCTCGACGCAATCCTGTCCACCTACCTGGCACGCCGCATGTCGCGCGCGCGCGGAGGGAGAGTCTAGGTGTTCCAGGGTTTCGTACATCCCGCCCTGGCACTCGGGGCATTGCTGGCCGCGGTGCCGCTGATCATTCACCTACTGAATCGCCAGCGGCACAAGCCTGTTCCGTGGGCCGCGATGCGCTTCGTGCTGGCCGCGTACCGCAAGACGCGACGCCGCGTGCAGCTGGAGAACCTGATCCTGCTGCTGCTTCGCATGGCGGCCGTAGCCCTGCTCGCATTCGCCATCGCGCGTCCGTTCGCCTCGGACGACAGCCCGCTTGCGGCCCTGACCGAGGAGCGCCGAGATGTGGTGCTCGTGATCGACGGCTCGGCGTCGACCGGGTATCGCGAGGGCGTCGAGACCGTGTACGAGCGCCTCCTCACGCGTGCCAGGGACCTGGTCGCCAAGCTCGACGGAGCGCGCGGAGACCGCATCCGGCTGATCCACGCCGGCGCCTACCCACGCCCCGTGTCCTGGACCTCCCCGGAAAAGGCACTGGCCATCCTGTCGACGATGACCGAACCGACGGACGAGGCTCTCGACCTGGCCAGCGCGCTGGGCGAGGTACTCGACCTGGTAGAGGAAGACGCCGCCGGCACGGGCCAGAGCAGCCTCGAAGTGCGCCTGCTCAGCGACCTGCAACGCAATTCGTTCGATCCAGTCGACACGAGCGCGGCCCCAGGCAGCGAAGACTCGATCGAGGACGCCGGTGCGGCGCCGCGCGTGGCGGAACAACTCGACGCGCTCGCCGCCCTGGGCGTGACCGTCCTCGTCCAGGACCAGGGCACGGGTGCGACCACCCCGCCCAACCTGTCGATCACGGCGGTCCAGCCCCTCGAACCCATCCTGGGGCCTGGTGTGACGGTGGATATTGGCGTGCGCATCGCCAACCACGGCAACGAACCTCGCAACGGCGTGCGCGTCTGGCTCGATGTGGACGGCGAGCGTCAACCGAGCCGGCGCGTCGATATCCCGGCGCGCGGGCAGGCGGACGCCGTCTTCTCACTGCAGTTCGCCGACACCGGAGCACACACGCTCGTGGGCGGCCACGACGGTGACCGGCTCGCGGTGGACGACCAGCGCGCGCGCGTGATCTTCGTGCCGGCACCCATCCGCATCCTGGTCGTCAACGGGTCCAGCGCGGGCCGCATCGAGGACGACGAGACCGGCTTCCTCATGGCGATCCTCGAGCCGCCGGACGATGCGCACCTGCCGGGGACGGGCGGGCTCTCGCCCTTCGACCCGCGCGAGATCAATCCGGAGTTCCTCGCGAGCCCGGACCTCGAGCTCGACGACTTCGATGTGATCCTGCTCGCCAACGTGTCTCCGGTCACCCTCACGAAGCCCGTGGTCGCAGACCTCGAGGACCGCATCGCGCGCGGTGGCTCGCTGATCATCACCCTCGGCGATCGTTCATCGCGCACCAAGGCCAGCGGCGGAGCGAGCCCGCTCTTCCGCCCTGACGGCTCGGGCCTGCTCCCGGCCGAGCTCCTGCGTCGCGTCCAGATCGCTTCGCGCCGCGACGGCTATTACCGCGTAGCAAGCTTCGATGAGCACCATCCGACCCTGAGCTTCTTTGCCGACGACCGCTGGAAGCCGTTGCTGACCGAAGTACCGATCTACGAGTTCGTCACGACGCGCCCCCTGGGCGACGCGCGCGTGCTCGCGACCCTCGACGACGAGGGCGCCAGCCCGCTGCTGATCGAACGACCGTACGACGAAGGCCAGGTCTTGCTCTGGACCACAACCCTCGACCGCGCCTGGACGCGCCTGCCCGAGTCGCCGCGTACCTTCGTACCGCTCGTCCACCAGTGGATGCTGCATGCGGGACGCAGTCACATCCCGGCGCGCAACATCGCGCCGACCACGTCACTCTTCATCGATGTCGTCGGGTTCCCGCGTGGGCCCGAGCTGGTGCGCCCGGATTCAACCCGGCGCGCGCTCGAGGGCGAGCCGGAAGAGACGGGATCGGGCGAGTGGCGCCTGCCTGAAGTGCGCAGCAGCGATACCGAGCGAGCTGGCCTGTACCGGATCGAAATCGAGGGCGCATCGGCGGTTCCCTTCGCGGTCCACGTGGACCCGAGCGAGGGCAACCTCGAGCGCATGCTCCCGGCGGAGATCGGCGGCCTGCACCGGGCGCTCGAAATGGTCGATGACGGGCCTGATAGAGGCGAGCAAGAAGGCGGTCCGCGGCGTGGCGAAATCTGGCGCTGGCTGGCGATGGCCGCCCTCTTCGCGCTCATTGGCGAGACCCTCTGGGGTGCCTGGGTAGGCACAAAGCGCGGGGTGGCCCGATGATGAGCTTTCCGTTTCTGATCAACCTGCCCGGTCTCGCGACCCTGGCGACGCTCCAGAGCGCGAGCCCATCGGGATCCCTCGTGGATAGTGTCTCCGACGCGACACGGGAGACCTGGCGCCTGCTGGAGATGCCCGCCGCGTGGATCGTCGTGCTGGTCCTCGTACCCGCGCTCGCCCTGGTAGCCGGCCTCGGCTACTGGCGCGAGAACCTGCCCCGCGGACAGCGCCTGACCCTCTCGGGCCTGCGCTTCGCGAGCATGCTGACCCTCCTGTTCGTGCTCTTCCGGCCGGTGACCGTCAAGCATCAGGAGAGCGTCAAGCGCCCCGAGGTACTGGTCCTGGTGGACGACTCCGCCAGCATGCGGCGCAAGGACTCCTACGCGGGCGACAGCGCCACGCGCGACGGGCTGCGCGAGACGAGCGGCAAGGCACCCGAGGACACGACCCGTCTCGAGCAGATCGCCGGCGCCCTTCCGACGGCGCTCCTGGGCACACTTGCCGAGCGCGACTACGACGTGCGCCTGTTTCGCTTCGCTGAAGACCTCGTACCGATCACGGACCTCGCTGATCTGCGCGGGCGGGGACACTCGACCAATATCGGTGACGCGCTCGAGCGCGCACTCGCGACCCACCGTGGACGACATGTCACCGATGTGGTGCTGCTCTCGGACGGTCGCTCCAACGGCGGGCTCTCCCCGCTCGACGCCGCACGCAGCGCTTCCGCCGCCGGCATCCCGGTGCACACGGTCGTCGTGGGCGACACGCGCCCCGAGAAGAACCTGCTGGTGGAGCTCGTGGAGGCTCCGTCAAACGTGCTCGAGGGAGATGAGATCGCTGTCAGCGTGCGCGTCCTCGCACACGGAACCGAGACGACAGGGACTGCCCAGCTCATTCTCGAGGAGCTTCCGCGGGTCGCGAACAGCGCCGAGGCACCCAGGATCGTGGCCGAGGAACAGGTCGATCTGAGCCGCGCCGGCGAGCGCATCGTGCTGCTCGCGCCGCCGGTCAGCGGTGGTCTCTCGGGCACGGAGCGGCGCTTCCGGGTCTCGGTGGCTCCGCAGCCCGAGGAGACCTTGCTCGACGACAACAGCCTGGAGCTGTCGGTCTACGTCACGCCCGAGAAGATCCGCGTGCTCTATGTCGACGGCTACCCGCGCTACGAGTATCGATTCCTCAATCGCCTGCTGGTTCGCTCGGACGAGCACATCCAGGTCCACATGTACCTGATGTCGGCCACGCCCGACTTCCTGCAGGACGCCACCAAGGACCAGACTCCCCTGCCGCGCATCCCTGTCGATCGGCGCGAGCTGCTCGACAACTACGACGTCGTCATCCTGGGCGACGTGAACCCCTACGCCATCTCGCCGGATCCGGCTGTTGGCGAGGAGTTCGTGCAATCGCTGTTCGAGTTCGTCGAGCGCGGTGGCGGGCTCTGCATGATCGCGGGTCAGTACGAGAACCCGAAGAGTTTGCCGGGCACGGAGTTCGAGAAGCTCCTGCCGGTCGTGCTCGATTCGACCGGATCCCTGGCCTACGGCACCGACACCAACACAGCCTTCCGGCCGACACTCGAGAATCCTTCGGCGCCGCACGAGATCGTGCGCCTGCACCCGGACGCCGACGTCAACAGGCGACTGTGGGAGGATCCCGGCGGACTGAGCGGGATGTACTGGTACACGCCGGTCCTGGACGTGAAGCCAGGCGCGCAGGCGCTGCTGCGCCATCCGACGGACGCGGGCCCGCATGGTAGATATCCGCTGCTGGTGACGGGCTACTACCCGAGTGGGCGCACCATGTTCCTGTCCATCGACTCCACCTGGCGCTGGCGATACCGGTTCAAGGACCGTTACCACGAGCGCTTCTGGCGCAACGCCGTGCGCTGGCTGGCACTGGGCCGGCTGAAGAGTGGCGACCGACGCTACACGCTGGATCCGTTGCGACAGACCTACGGGCTCGATGAGCGCATAGTGCTGGAAGCACGCCTACTCGACGAGGACTACCGCCCCAGCGAGCGCGCGGAGCAAGAGGCCTTCCTGTCCACACCCGGCGGCGTGACCGAGGAGGTCCGCCTGACGCTCGTCGAAGGGCGACCCGGTGTCTACCGCGCCAGCCTGGAAGCCGAACGCCCCGGCCTGTACCGGGCCTGGATCGAGGAGGCCGGCGAGCGTGTGGCCCAGACCGAGGTCGAGGTCGTGCTGCCATCCCGCGAGAGTGCCGATCCATCTCCGGACCCTGCGACGCTCACCGCCCTGGCCGGCATGACCGCTGGACGCTCGGTGGCCCTGGCTTCCATGGCCGAGCTGCTCCCCGAGTTCCCGGGCAACGAGGAACACCACGAACCGATTTCCTCACAACTCGAGGATGCATGGGACAATTGGTGGACCCTGGCGATCGCCCTGGCCTTCCTGTCCGCCGAGTGGATCCTGCGCAAACGCCTCGAACTGATCTGATTCGATCCCCCATGCGCATCCTTAGCCGTCTACTTCTCATCTCGGGCCTGTTCGGCACGGCATCCATGCCGGCCGTTGCCCAGGTTGAGGGGGACGACTTCGAGCTGCGCGGCTTTTCGATCTACGACACACAGGCGGCCAAGGCACGCGCGCGCATCGCCGATGAACACATCGAGTCGGGCCGCTGGGCCGAGGCGCTGAGCGCGCTTCAGCGCCTGATCGAGGACCATCGGGGCGAGGTCCTTGGACCGTCGCGGCCCGAGCGCAATTCGCGCGTGTCGAAGCGCGTCGTCCACCGCGGAGCGTCCGACCACGCGCGCGCACGCCTGTTCACCCTGAATGACGAGGCCAAGGCCCTCTACCGCGATCGCTACGGAGCGCGCGCGGCGGCCGCCCTGCGGGCGGCGATCGCGAACAACGACCGAGCCGCGCTGACCCAGATCGCAAGGCGCTGGCCAATCACCCTCGAGGCGCAGCGCGCCTGGTGGAGCCTGGGCGACCTGGAGCTGGAGCTGGGCAACGTTCAGAACTGCCTGCAGTCCTGGCAACGCGCGCTCGCCTACGCACTCGCGCAACCATCGCGCAGCTTCCTGACAGAGGACGAGTGGCGCGCCGGACGCGCGGACTACGACCTGAACGACACGGACCACGAGCAGCGCGCTGGCGTCGAGGCACGCATCGAACTCGCCCTGGCACTCGGGGCTGACCCTCGCCGGGGAGACGCGCACAGCGACGGGACATCACAGACGCTCGATCGTGGCGCAGGCTGGGCCACCGCGCTCAAGCCCAGCCGCGCGCTGGGTGCTCCGCTCGGGCGCAACCCCGATAGCTGGTCCAAGCCCACCGAACTGCCCGGCCACCCCTTCTGGCGCTCGCGTCCCTACAACCTCTATCCCGCCCGCTGGCAGGACTCAATCTTCATCTCGACCACGCTCGAGGTGCTGGCCATCGGCGCCTTCACCGGCGTACCGCTGTGGCGCAGCGGCGAGGCACTCACGGGCTGGGACCGGCTCTCGTCGCGTGCAGAGCGTGACACCTTCTTCGAGGCCGTCGACACCTTCGACGCGTTGATCGCACCGGCGGTCAGCCAGGGCGTGGTGGTCGCGGCACTCCAGATCCCCTACTCGATGGAGCAGAAGATCAACTACGGGGACATGCCGATCATCAAGAAGATCCCCACGCGCCGGCTCTTCGCGTTCGATGCGGCCACGGGCACCAAGCTCTGGGACACGCGCCCGCCCCTGCTCTGGGATGGCCAGACGGGATCGTTCTCCGACCGCGTGCGCATCGTGGGTCCGCCCGTCATCGAGGGCAGCCGCGTGCTCGTGCCGACCGTAATGCTGGCCGGACGTATCGAGTATCACGTGGGCTGCTTCGACCTGCACACCGGCGACCTGTTGTGGTCGACGGTCCTGATCACCGGCCAGAGCGAGCTCAACATGTTCGGGCGCCAGGAGGAGGAGTTCTCGGCGCCGCCCCTGACGGTGACCGGTAACCGCGTGATCGCGTTGACGCAGCTCGGAATCCTGGCCGCACTCGACCTGTTCACCGGCGATGTGCTCTGGGAGCTGGTCTACGACCAGGTCCCGCTCCCCGCGAACCGCCACATCCGCGCTCCAAAGCGCAAGGCGTTCTGGGACAACTCACCTCCGATCGTGACCGGCGACGTGGTGCTGGCCACGCCCCACGACGGCGTCGACCTGATGGCGGTCGATGTAGCGACCGGCCACCTGATCTGGGATCTGGACCACGCGCGCGTCGAGCGCATGAGCGCTGGCGCCGACCCGCGCCTGTTGATCGGCGCGGACTCCAGGACGATCTACCTGGCGGGCCGACGGGTCGTCGCCCTGAGCACGCCCGGCGTCGGCCACGCGCCGCCCGACCGCCAGCGCTGGGCCTTCCCCCCCGGGGATTCGATCAACCGCGACATGCCGCGGCCCGTTCTGACTGAAGACCGCATCTACATCCCCGCGAGCCGCTCCCTGTTCACGGTCGATCGCAAGACCGGGCGCAGGCTAGAGGAGACCGGTTGGGACGACGGCGAACCGGGCAACCTGCTGATCGGCGACGGAATGATGTTCGCCCTGCAGCACCGCCATCTCTCGGGATACTTCGAATGGGAGCGGCTCGTAACGCGCGCGCGCGCGGACCTCGAGCTCACACCGGACGCGGTCGCCAAGGTGCTCAACCTCGCGCTCCTGCTCGAGAAACGCGGTGTGTCCGAGTGGCAGGATGGCCGTACGAAGGCCGCCCATGAGCACCTGCGCCAGGCGCGCAACGTCCTGGAAGAGTTCACCCAGGGTAGCCTCGAGGAGACCCATCGCTCGATCCGCTCGCAGCTGCATTCGATCCTGCGTGGTGAGTCGCGCGTGCTCAAGGATCTGGCCGACCCCCAGGGCGCGCTCGAGCTGCTCGAGCGAGCGCGCAGCCTGGTGGCGACGCGCACCGAGCTGCGCGACACCCTGGTCGAGGAGCTGGCGCTCTTGCGCGGACGCGATGTCGAACGCTGGCTCGAGGTGCTCGCGATTCTCGATGAGGAGTGCGCCGACCTCGAGCTGATCTGTGAAGCCGAATGGACCGAGGACACGAACCAGCCCTGGACCGGCCATCTCGAGCCTGTCGTGAGCAGCCCCGCGCGTGCGGGAGCCGATCCCTTCGCCCTACCGGTCGCCTTGTGGATCCTGGTCGAGCGCTCCGAGCTGCTCGGAACCCTGGGGCGCTCCGGCGAGGAGTTCCGCGACCTGCACAGGATGCTCGCGGAACACGCCAACGACCGCATCGGAAACCTGTCAGCAGCGCACTTCGGCGCACGCCGCATCCGCGAGAAGCTATTGGCCGGCGAGACCCAGGGCTACGCCATGTTCGAGGAGAGTGCCGGAGCGCTGATGCAACGCGCGCTCGAGTTGGGAGATGTCGACCTTCTACAGCAGGTCGACGCGCTCTTCCCGGGCTCGAACGCTGCCCACCGAGCCAACGACACGCGCCTGCACTGGGCCGTGGAGCGACTCGATGCGGCCAGCGTGGCCACCATCGTCCTGGATGGGTTGCCCGAAAATTTCAGACTGCGCACCGCTTCCGAGCGCTCCCTGCGCCACCTGTTGCGCATGGCCTATGTCTTCGGCGAGATCGGCAACACGGAATTGCGTGCCGCACTCTGCGCGCGCCTGGCCGCGGCGCAGCCGGAGCTCTACTCGGACATGGCGCCGGTCGCAGGCCTGCAGCTGAGCGAACTGACGAAGCGCTGGACCGCACCGGTCGCCGCGCCGGCGGCCGAGACCACATCGACTTTCGATCATCGCGTCCGGCAGGTCAGCGCCTACCGTGGGCGCCATACGCCGGTCGGAGAGATCGAACGCGCAAGCGAAGGCAGCGGCGCCGAGCACGTCCTGGTCTTCTCGAGCGATAACCTGCTGACGGCCTTCTCCAGCGAGACCCACGGCGACGTCTTGTGGGAGCGTTACCTGGATCCGGAAGAAGTACCCGGTACCTGGAAGCACCGCTTCGGGACGACCGCTGGCCGCGCTCACTTCGCCACCCACGAGAGCGTAGTCACGCTCGACCGACAGGACGGAACGGAGCTCTGGCGCTGGACCGCGCGCGAGGGCGAGATCGTCTCCCTTGGCGAGAGCGACGGCATCCTGATCATCTCCCTCGATCCGGATTCTGGACAGCGTCAACAGCGCTGGATCCTCGCCCTGGACGCATCGAGCGGCATCCCGCTCTGGGAACAGACCATCGGCCATGCATACCGCCAGTATCCGCTCTGCGGTGACGGACGCCTGGTGCACCTGCCGCAACTCTCGCGCTCGGCCGGTGAGGTGCGCGACATCTTCACGGGACGGCGCGTCTCCGGGTTCACCGTGCGCTATCTCAACGACAGCTTCGCGCGCCAGGCCTGGATCCAGGACGAGAAACTAATCATCCCGCGCCTGCGCCAGGGCCAGAAGCCGGACCGCAACCACATCTTCGGAATCGACCTGGAGACGGGCGAGGAGGCCTGGCGCGTCGACTTCGAACACGGGCACCTCGGCGGCACCGAGCTGCAGAGTGTGCTGCACTACCAGGAGCGCGCGTTCATGGTGCTGCACTCCGCGCGCAGCGGTGGCCGGCGCGGCGCGCTCTACGAGCTCAACGCCAACATCGGGTCGATCAGCTCGACGCCGATCGTGGAACTGCGCGAGGACGACACGTTGCTCGGCATGCGCACCCGGAATCAGGGTGCCCTGCCCAGTCCGTACCTGTTCCTGCGCTCGGAGCCCAAGATTGGCGATTTCTATACATTGCACGCCGTGCATCTGCCCTATGGGACCAGGTGGGACGCACAACTCCCCTTCCAGGAGGAGCACGCCCAGATTCTGTCCTCGTCCGATCTGGCGCTTTCGCAATCCACGCTGGTGATCTACTGGCCGGAAAGTCGAAAAGGATCCTCGTCAAGGGGAACGCTACTCTTCTTCGACCGCAAGAGCGGACGCAAGCTGGACGACCGCGTCCTTTCCGAGCAGACCGGCGGCAACTCCGCGCTTGCACTGCAAGCTCTGGGCGATTGCCTGTTCATCTGCGGAGCACGCCAGATGGAGGTCCTTCGATGAGATTCGCGATCTGTTTCGTCATGCTCGGCAGCCTTGCCCTGAGCGCGCGCGCGAGCGACGGGCAGGGCTTTGACGCCGGTCCGCTGGTGGACATCACGCGCGAGCAAGAGCTCGCGACGGAGGCCGGCCTCAGGTGGCTGGTGGACCACCAGAACGCCGACGGGAGCTGGACCTCAAAGGTCGGCTTCAAGCTGAACAACACCTACAAGTTCACCATCTCGGACCGCGGCCACGTGGGCGTGACGGCCCTGGCCGGGATGGCCTTCCTGGCGGGCGGACACCTGCCGGGCCGTGGCGAGTATCGCGAGTCGGTCGACCGCACGCTCGACTTCGTGCTCTCCTGCGTACAGGAGGATGGCTACATCACCCAGGCCGGCACGCGCATGTACAGCCATGCCTTCGCGACCCTCTTCCTGGCCGAGATCTACGGCATGACGCACCGTGAGGACGTGCGCCTCAAGCTGCAGAAGAGTGTCGACTTCATCGTCAAGTGCCAGAACACCGAGGGCGGCTGGCGCTACGTCCCGCTCGCGCGCGAGTCCGACATGTCGATCGTCGTGTGCCAGGTGCTCGCCCTACGCGCAGCGCGCAACATCGGCATCCGCGTGCCCAAGTCCACGATCGATCGTGCAGCGCGCTACGTCGTCGACTCGGCGGTCACGAGCGCCAACACGCTCGGAATCACGACATCCTACCGTGGCGAGATCGGCACCTTCCGCTACCAGAAGGAGAGTCGATCGCGCTCCTCGTTCCCGCTGACTGCCGCCGGCGTGACCGCGTTGCACGGACTGGGGATCTACTCCGACGAGCTGATCCGCAAGGGCGTCGACTACCTGAACAAGGAGATCGGCCCTTTCAACTCCCAGCATGGCCGCAGCGGGCACTACTTCTTCTGGTACGGCCACTACTACGGTGTTCAGGCCATGTACACCCAGGGCGGTCGGGACTGGGAAAACTACTTCACGAAGCTACGTGCCTTCCTGTTGAACATGCAGGAGAGTGACGGCTCCTGGCCAAACCACGAGGGGCCCGGATCGGCGTTTGGAACCGCGACGGCCGTGCTGATCCTCGAGATCCCCTACTGTTTCCTCCCCATCTTCCAACGGTAACCCCGCCCCACCCGTGCAGAGATCACCCGCTTCGCCGCGCCTCGATGCGCTCCTGAAACGCCTGCATGGGCTGCTCACGCGGCAGATCTGGCTACACGGAATCGGAACCACGCTCGGCGTCACCGCCCTGTGGCTCCTGTTCGCGTTCCTCGCCGACTGGCTGATGCACGTCCCGCTCGCCGTACGGCTGCTCCACTGCAGCGTGCTCTTCGGCCTGCCAGGAATCTTCCTGGCGCGCAGCTTGGTCCGCTGGCTGCGGCGAGTTCCCGATCGAGCTGGGCTTGCTCAGCTGATCGAGCGCGCTCATCCCGAACTGAACGACGTGCTGGTCAGCGCCGTTCAGCTGACCGAGGACCCGAGCAAGCAGAACGAGGCCTCGGGGCCATTGATCCTGCGCGTCGTGTCGGAAGCCGAGACGCGCAGCGCGCAGGTGGACCTGAAGCGCGTGGTCGCACCGCGCGAACCGCGCCGCCGATTCGCCCTGGGAGCGGCCGCAGCGTTGATCGTTGGCGCCGCCATCTCCACGCAGCCCGTCCTCTCGAAGATCTTCTTCACGCGCCTGTTCGGTGCCGACGTCGCCTGGCCCCAGCGCACCCACCTGGTACTCGAGATACCCGAAGTCGGTGACCGGGTTCGCGTCGACAACAGTGCAAAGGGCATCGATGTGCGCGTCGCGCGCGGTAGCGATGTACCGGTCCTCGTGCGTGCCGACGGCGTCATCCCTGCCGAGGTCACCCTGCATTTTTCCAACGGAGACCGCTCCGTGTTGACCTCGGGTGGCACAACCCTGTTTCGCACGCTGCTGCGCTCGGTCCAGGAGGACATGGTCTTCAGCGTGACCGGTGGCGACGACATGGACCGTGAGCTACAGGTCAGGTTGACGGTCCTGCAGCCGCCGGACATCGCGGGACTCGCCGTACAGATCACCCCGCCGGCTTACAGCGGCCTCCCGGAACGGACCGAGTACGCCGGCGACGTCGAGGTGCTCGCCGGTTCACAACTGGTGGTCACGGTCCTCGTCGACCCTCCTGATGCGACGGGTATCGCGCGGCTATTGCCCGAGGGTACGGAGATCGCTCTGACGCAGAGGCCCTACCCCGAGCAGACGCCCCCCGCAAGTCCTGCAAGCCCCGAAGAGCCCGCCGATGCCGTGGCCGACGCCGCACCACGAACCGGGCTCAGCTTCTCGTTCGCGGCGCGTGCCTCGACCCGCTATCGCTTCGAGCTGACCGATGACACGGGCCTGCCGAATCCCGACCCCGGCCTCTACGGCGTCCAGGTGGTCGAGGACCGCCGCCCCGAGGTGCAGCTGATCTCACCCGGTCGCGCGGAGGTCGACGTGGTCCTTGGCGGCGCGGTGCCGCTGCGCGTTCGCGTGCACGACGACTTCGGTATCGCGGAACTGAACTGGGAAGTCACGGGCGTCGTGGCCAGTGACGAGCCGCTCGCCTCGGTCGCGCTGGTCCCCGAGGTCATCCCGGCCGGAGACTCGACCCGACGCCGCGGAGGCGTGGCGTCCTTCGCGCGCAGCCGGCTGGAGGTGGACCAGCTGACAGGCGACCTGCCGCTGTCCGAGGGTGCGCAGGTCACGCTCCAGGTGCGCGCGCGCGACAATCGCGAGCCCAAGGCCAACGAGAGCCTCTCCGCCCCCGTACGACTGAGGGTGGTCACGGCCGACGAATTCCAGCGCCGATTGCAGGACAGCCTGGCGCGCGCCGGTGAACAGGCCAACCGCCTGAGCCGCCTGCAGGTCGACAAGCAACGCCGCACTTCGGAGCTGCTCGCGGCGCTCTCGAGCGATGAGTTCGAGGCCGGCGACCGGGCCCAGATCGTGGGCCTGGCCACGGGCCAGAAGCGGGTACAGGGCGATGCGCGTGCCTTGAGCCGCGACCTGACCGCCATCGCCGAGAGCCTGCTCTACAGCGCAATCGACGAGCGCTCGGGTCCCCTGCTTCAGGCGATCGATCAATCCCTCACGGGGTTCACCGATCGCAGCTTCCATCCGGAGCCCTGGAGAGATCTGGCGCGGGGCTACGCCAGTGGCAGCTTGGGACAGGCGGGCCTTGCGGGCCAGCTGATCAAGATCGTCGGAACGAGCCTGATGATCAGCGAGGACCACGCCGCCGAAGCCGAACGGTCTCTGGCTCTGGCGCTCTCCTCGACCGGACCCGCGGCCATGCGCACGGCTCTCGACCAGGCCTACCAGCACCAGGTGCGTGCGGTCGAACAGATCGAACGCCTGCTCGAGCAACTGGCCGAGTGGGACAACTACCAGTCGATCCTCACGCTCACCCGGGACCTGGTCAATCGCCAGAAGAACCTCACGGAACGCACGCGCAGCTTCGCCAGGGATCACTGACATGCAAACCCGATTCCAGTTGATCTTGATCGCGGCCGCGTTCACGGCGGTTCAGCCGGCGCGCGCATACACCCAGAACGCCGAGACGCAAACCCGCGAACAGGCGGCACTCGCCGAGGAGCAGACGCACCTGCGCCGGCAACTGCGCCGCTTGCGGGAACACATGGCCGCCCTCGCTCGACGCTTCGAGGAGGAGGGTCGCGTGCACGCAGCCAAGCTCCTGCGCGAGGGCCTCGCGCACCTGGAGACACGCAACGACGACGTTTCGCCGCTGACCCTCGACGAGCTGATGGACGGATCGCACAGCGACATCCGTTCGGGTCGCGCCAACCAGGCGCTCGAGCAGCAGGAACACGTGGTGCGTAGCCTGGAGCGCCTGCTCGCGATCCTGACCGACCGGCGCGGGCTGGAATCCCTCGAGGAGCAACTGGAAGACCTGCGCGAGATGCAGGCCGACCTCGATGAGCTCGCCAACAAGGAGTCCCTGCTGCAGGAGCAGACCAAGGACCTGAAGGAACAGGCCAGCGACGATGAGCAGAAGGCTCTCGAGGCGGGCATCGAGGAGCTGAGTTCAGCCCAGCGCGAGCTCCTGCGCGAGAACGAGGAGAGCGGGCGCGCCTCGGGCCTCTTCGATCTCGAGCAGATACGTTCCGAGGTCGAGGAGATGCTCGAGACCCAGCACGTGGACCGCGCGGTACTCGACGCCTGGACACCCGAGGACTCGGAGCGCTTGCAGCAGGCGCGGCCGGCGCTGGAGCGCGCGCGCGCGGCCGAAGCGCAGGCCCAGAACTCGCTGAAAGCTGCACAGGAGCTGCGCGCGTCCGCCCAGGAAGCGCGTGCGGCGACGGAGAATGCCGAGCTGGAGAAGCTCGCGGACGAGCTCGAGGAGAGTGCCCAGCGTGAGGCGCGCCACAGCCGCGCGGCCGCGGATCCGGCCGCCGAAAAGGCTGCCGAGCAGGCTTCCGAAGCGCTGGGTGACACCGCGGAGGAATTCCAGGCCGCGGCAGAATCGGCTGAAGGCGACGCCGCAGAGCAACGTGAGGAGGTCGCCCGGAGCGCGGAGCAACGTGCGAGCGAGCTGGAAGAGGCTGCACGCGAGGCGGGCCAGCAGGCGGCCGAGGCACGCGCCGAAGCACGCGCGCAGCTCGAGGAGATGGCGCGTGAACAGACCATGGCCGGCATGGCGGCGAGCGACGCACTCGAACAGTTGAAGCAGGCTCAGGAGACGCCGCCGGGCGCCGAGGGGTCGGACTCCCCCGCCCAGCAGGCCGAGCAACAGCAGGCGACGAGCGAGGCCACCCAGCAGGCACTCGACGCACTCGACCAGGGCGTCGAAGAACAGGCGCGCACATCGACCGCACTCTCGCGCTCACAGGCCGCAGCCAGTCAGCGCGCCGAGCGCCTGGCCGAGGAGCTGGAGCGTATGGAACAACGCGCCGAGACCTCTTCGGAGAGCGAGGCCTCGAGTGAAGCGCGCGAGGCCCTCGAAGAAGCCGCCGAGGCCATGCAGGAGGCGGCGCAGCAGACGCAAGAGCAGCAATCGGGCGCCGCATCCGCCGCGGCAAAGGAGGCCGAGGCCAAGCTCGAGGAAGCCCTCGAAGCGCTGCAAGAGGCGCACGAGGAGCGGGTCGCCGAGCAGCCGGGTCAGTCCGCGGAGGAACTGGCGGCCAAGCAGGAGCAACTCGAAGAGCAGGCGGCCGAGCTCGGCCAGCAGGCGCAGAGCTCCGAATCGATGAGCTCCGAGGCACAGGCGAGCGTTCAGAGCGCGATGCAGAAGGCCGAGTCCGCCATGCAGCAAGCCTCGCAGGCGCTCTCGAAGGGTCAGCGCGCCGAGGCCGCGGACGCACAGCGCGAGGCTCTCGCGGCCCTCGAAGAAGCGGCCAAGGAAGCCTCCGAAGGCGTCACGCCGAAGAGCCCCGAAGATCAGGCGCGCGCCCAGGAACTTGCCGACGAACAGGAGCGTATTCGCCAGCAGCTGCTCGCGCTCGCACGACGCAACGAGGAACGTGAGGGCGGCGAGCCGATGCCGAGCCTGCAGAAGGCGAGCGAGAGCGCCAAGCAAGCTTCCGAATCCCTGGAGAGCGGCGATCTCGACAGCGCCCAGCAACAGGAAGAGGAGACCGAGCGCGAGATTCGCCAGGCACAGGAGCAGCTCGAAGAAGAGGAAGAGCAGTACCAGAAGCTGCGCCAGGAGGAGCTGCTCTTCGAGGTTGCCGAGGAGGTCGTCGCGATGGCCGAGGCGCACCGCATGCAGATCGATACGACGCTCGAGATCGACACGGCTCGTGCAGGCCGCGAGCGCGCCAGCCGTGCGGACCGCATCCGCCTGCGCAACGTGGCGCGTGAGGAGACCGCCATCGCCGGGCGCGCGCGCAAGATCGCAGATGCCCTCGCCGAGGAAGGCTCGGGTGTGTTCGCCGAGATGTTGATGAACGTCGAGCGCGACCTGCTGCGCATCGGCGGTGATATGGAGAGCGCCGGGGGCTACCAGTCCGGCGAGCGCGTCCAGGCCCGTCAGCAGGATGTGGAAGACACGCTAAGCTGGTTGGATGAGGCCCTGCAGGACGAGATCGACCGGCGCGAGGAAGAGGAGCAGGAGCAAAACGAGCAGGGCGGCGACGGGCCCCCTCCGGAACAGCAGCTGGTCCCGGATATTGCCCAGCTCAAGCTTCTGCGGCGCATGGAGGTCAACGTCCTCGAATCGATGGAGCAGTTCCGCGAGCTGCACCCGGAGCTCGCCGAGGATGACGTCGACCCGATCCTGCTCGAGGAAATTTCGCGCCTGACCTATCGGCATCGCCGCCTCTCCGAGCTATTCAGTCAATTCCGGCGCGGCCTGGGGCTGCCCGACCCTGAGGACGACCCGCAGTGAATCGAAGACCTGAAGTGAGAACTACCATGAATCAACTGACAACACTCACCCGCGGCGCCATCTGCTGCGCGCTCTTCGCGCTCTCGTCGACCGTCGCGAACGCTGCCCAGGAAGGGACGCCGATGCCCGCGCCTGCGCAGAAGCCGGAAGTGGAGAAGCCCAAGCCGGATGAGAAACCCGAGCTGACCTTCGACGACTTCGCGCCCGAGCAGGATGCCCAGGCGCTGGCCCAGCAGGAGATGGTCGAGCTGTTCGCCAGGGTCGAACGCCGGCTGCGGTTGATCGACTCGATGCTGCTCGACGCCAGCGCGGGCGACACGTCGGCGCTCGACGAACTGGCTGCCAGTGGCATCGACGATCTGCTCGAATCCGCTCCCGAGACGCCCGAGGGCGAGGAGAACCAGGTGACGTGTGACAACGTCGATGCACGCCTGGGGCAGTCCGCGGGACAGGGACGGCAAGCGGTTCAGGAGATCGACGACATCATCACGATCGCGAAGTCCCTGCCTTCGGAGTGCAAGTCCGGCGCACCGATGCCCGGTCAGAAGCCGAAGCCGGGCGGCAGCCCCGTGGACCAGCCGCAGGGCACGCGCGAGCGATCCCAGGGACCCGAGAAGCCGCAGGAGCAAGAGGGGCCCAAGCCTGGCGACAAGCCCGGAGAGCAGCCCGGCGAGAAGAAGCCAGGCGGCGAGGATCCGAAGGACAACAAGGGCTCTGACGAGGACGCATCCAACAAGCCCGCGCAGAAGACGCCCGCCTCGGAGACCGGCGCGCCGCCGCAGGTGACCGATCAGCGCGACCAGTGGGGCGACCTGCCCGTGCACGTGCGCGACGTGTTCCGGGCCGAGGGTGGCCCCGGCATGCCGGCTCAGTACCGCGACTGGATCGATGCGTACTACCGACGTCTGAACTCGCGCGCCTCGGACTGACCCTCCCCACGATGCTGCTCGTCCACGCCAGCCTGATCGGTGTTGCCACACTTGGCCTGGCCCAGCCGTCGGGACCGCACCCCTTCGAGCTGACGGCCGGCCGCAGCGACCAGGGCACGGATCCGTCACCCGTATCCCAGCTGGGCCTGGCGGATCTGACGCCCCAAAAGGACGGCCTGCAGACAGGGATGCGGGAAGCGCTGGCGCGCGGCCTGACATTCCTCGCGGCCCAGCAAGAGCCACGTCGGGACGGTTCTTTCCCCGCCGGCGAGGACGGATCGCACTCCCCCATCGGCGTCACGTCGCTCTGTGCCCTGGCCTTCATGGCCGGTGGCAGTCTCCCGGCCCGGGGTCCGCACGGTGACGTGGTGGGCCGGGCCGTGGACTACCTGCTCGCCCACGTAACGCCCTCTGGCAGCGACATCGCCGGCTACATCACGGCCGCGAACGATCGCCAGTCCCGAACCCATGGCCACGGTCTGGCCACATTGGCCCTGGCCGAGGCCTACAACATGTCACCGGCCTCCACCCGTGGCCGGCGCACCGCCCTCGCGCTGCAGGCAGCGGTGGAGCGCATTGAATCGTCGCAGGGCTCGGAAGGCGGCTGGTACTACGACCCGCTGCGCAGCGTGGAGCACGAAGGCTCGGTCACCGTCTGCCTCGTGCAGGGGCTGCGCGCGGCGCACAATGCGGGGATCCACGTGGACACGCGCGTCATCGCGCGCGCGATCGACTACGTGCAACGGCTACAGGACGAGCGCGGCGGATTCCGCTACGGCCTGCATGACGACAAGACCACCGTGGCCCTCACGGGCGCCTGCCTGTCGACACTGCACGCGACCGGAATCTACGACGGCCTCGCGGTCGAGCGCGGATACGCCTACGTCTGGCGCGAGATCGCCGCACGTGAATCGGGCCAGGGCGGCGGGCGCGCGGCCTTTCCCTACTACGAGCGCTTCTATCTGTCGCAAGCGCTCTGGCAGCACCGCAACCCGACGATCTTCGCGGACTGGATGGCCAAGGAAGCCAAGCGAATCCTAAGCACCCAGCACAAGGATGGGTCCTGGACCGATCGACGTTACGGGAGCTGCTACGCGACCGCGATGAACTGCCTGCTGCTGGCGCTGCCCGACGGTCTGCTCCCGATCTATCAGCGCTGAAGCCTCAGGCGCTGCGGAAGGCCACATTGGCCTCGAAGATCTCGCGCATCAGGTCGGACTTCTTCGTGAAACCGGTGTCGGCCGTCTTGAGACCCTGAAAATCGCGGTAGATGGATGCGACGCCCTCGTCGACGACCATGCCACCCTTGACCATGCGCGCGAGCTCCTCCTCGGTCTGTCCCAGGATATTGGACAGCTTGCCGATCCGACGCTCGAGGCGGTCGATCTCCTCGCGGTGCTGCTGCAGCCGAACGACCTGCACCTGGCGGTGTTCCTGGGTCATCTCCCGCAGCGCAAGGTCGATGACCTGTTGTTCGAGCTGCGAGTTGTCCCCGACGCCCCCGCCCCAGTTTGAGAACAGGCGCCGGATCTGGTCCTCGACCTTGACCATGCGCTTGTCAGCACCGAGCTCCAGCTCCTGACGCTCCAGGGCCTTGCGACGTCGTGCCAGCTCGCTCTTCAGGCGCTCGAGCTCGCCCTCGGCCTTCTGCTCGAGACCGCTGGAGCGCTTCTCGCGATCGTCCGCAACCAGTCGCAGGAACTCGCTGCGCGCCTCGCCCGAGATCCCCTCGAGGTCGTCGTCGAGCTCACCGATGGTGCGCGCCATGAGCGTGCGGTTGACGGCCTTCTCGATCAGGTCCGCCATGTCCGCCAGCTTGATCGATCGTACGCGCTGGATACCGCGCTTCTTCAGATCCTCGGGCGTCGTGCTGCGCGCCCAGCGGCGGACTTCCTGCGCCAGAGCAGCGTTCAGTTTTGGTTCTTTGGCCATGAATGAGTTGCGGACGGCTGACGGCTGATCAGGGTGTGACTTCGGGAAAGCTCGGGTCGGTGAAGCGCCAGGTGTCGCCCAAAGTAACGTTTCGGAGGTCGCGCGTCATGGTCACTCGCAAACGGTGTCCATCGGCGCATGCAGGACGCCCTGGAGGGCACTCAAGCGGCGCGGTCGAGTCAGAACGCTGCGGGTGCCGGGTACAGGATGGCGCACCGGATCATCGCTGCGTAGCGATCCCACGCCGCCCGATCGTCGAGCTCCCGCGCTGACGCTGGCTGCTCGATGGTCAGGATCTCGCGCCCCAGGTCGACACCGACGAGGCTGCCGAGCGATCCCAGGTTGGCCCCGAGGCGCCGCACTTCGAGCCCGGAGGCCGCGCTCAAGGCGCGCGCAAGTCCCTCGGATGGCCCATCGAAATCGATCAGGTCCACGTCCATGTGAGAGCTCAGTACGCGATCAGGTTCAAAACGGCCGATGAGATCGAAGATCGCCAGGCTCTCCGCCTGACTCAGTGGCTCCCGACCGTAGCGGCGCTTGTCCTGAAATTGTCCGACTGGAAGTTGCGGTTGAGATCGACGCCGTTGGCGTTGTGCCTCTGTTCGGCAAGTAGCCCATCGGGGTTCACGCGCGGCACGATCACCAGCGTGCGTCCCATCAGCAATTCCGCTTCCGCAACGCGCGTGAGCTCCGCATGCAGGCGCAGCAACCGTGGCGTACCACACTCCTCGTCACCATGGATGCCAGCGAGCAGCATCACGGTCAGGTCACCCTGGCCGTGGACGCTGTACTCGACCTCACGGCCGCGCACCGATTGACCGGCGCTCAGCCAGCTGTTGGTGCTGACGGGGTCGAGGGTGGCGTGCGCCGGAGCGTCGGGCTCGGCAAGCGGCTCGCCGAGGAAGAGAGGCTCGGCAAGAGTCACTTGCGCGGGTACGGGCTCCGGTGTGCGACAACCGCCGACCTGCAGGCTCGACAGCAGAAACACGGCGGCCAGGCATCGGAGCCTCACCGAAGGCCGTCCAGGAGTGCGTCCACACAGCGTTCGATCTCGTCGAACGCACCCGTGAACGAGACGCCATCGAGCACCGGGTCCGCGATTCGCCGCCGCGATCCGAGCGCTTCTGCGAGCAGAAAGCAGGGACCCGGCTGCGGCCGCAGAGCACGCCACTCCTCAAGATGCTCCGACCCCATTCCGAACACGATCAGTCCCTCCGGATCCTCCTCCCCCAGCCGCGAGAGGTGACGCGGCGCGAAACGATCCAGCACGGAACCCGACAGTCCGCGCTCGAGCAACGCCGCCCGCGTCTCCGTGAACAAGCCGTCGTGCTGATACGTCGTCGCCGCCGAGTCCACCGCCAGGGGACAGCCGCGCTCACGCGCATAGAGCTCCGCAAACGCGGAGCGCACCACATTACCCGTACATAGAAAGCGCAGCGCCCGCGCGGATCCAAGAGTGCGTCTCAGTTCGGAGTTCATGCGGACTGAATGTACCGGGTCAGCGCTGAATCCGACCGGCATCCACGGGATTCGTGTCCGCTCCCCTACTTCCGGGTAACACCGCAGCACTTGGAGTATCCTTGAGACCTTCACCGCCGGTCCCCGCATGACGATTCGCAGCACATACGCACTGACGCTCCTGGCCCTCGCCTTTTTCGCCCCGTTCCAGACGGCGCTGCCCGCTCAGGAGGAGGTCGCGCGCTACCGGACGACCCTGCGCGGGATCGATACGCCGCGCGCCCTGGCGGTGGGCCCTGGGGACCGCATCTGGGTCGCGGAATCCGGGCGCGACCGCGTCAGGGTGTTCGACCCTGATGGAACAGATTTCGTCACCATCGGTGAGCGTGGACACGCACCCGGACAATTGCTCGATCCGCGCGGGGTCTGCGTCACGGACGATGGGCGCGCGTACGTCGCCGACACGGGCAATCACCGGATCCAGGCCTTCGACGCTGCAGGCGAGTTCGAATTCGAGATCGGCGGGCTGGGGAGCACAAACGGCTCCTTCCACACCCCTCTGGGACTGGCCCTGGGCGAGGACCGGCTCCTCGTCTGTGACGCCGGCAATGCACGCGTCCAGATGTTCAGCCGCGCGGGCGAGTGGATGGGCGAGCTGCAGCCCGAACTCCCGTTCGTACGGCCGATCGACGTGACCGTCGATGGCACCGGGCGCATCGTGGTGGCGGACGCGGGCGCGTACAGCTGTGTCACCTTCGACGATGAAGGACACGAGACCTCGCGCTTCGGCGACATCGGCTACTTCCCCGGGCTGTTCTCGCTCATCGCGGGCGTCGAGACCTATCGCGACAGGATCTACGTCAGCGACGCGGAGAACCATCGCGTGCAGGAATTTTCCCCGGAGGGCGAGCTGCTCCACAAGTGGGGTCTGCATGCGATCCGGCCGCGCGAGGGCCGCGGCAAGCTGCACTACCCATCGCAACTGGCGATCGCCCCGTCGGGCGAGTTCTCGGTCCTGTGCGAACCCTTCGACGACCGCGTGCAGATCTTCGGGCGGGGCGAAGAGGTCGTGGAAGGCGGCGATGTGTTCCGCACGATCAACACGCAGCCATCACCCCACTACGGATTCCGTGCGGCCGCGTCCGGACACTGGCTGCTCATCGCGGAACCGGAGACCCAGGAACTGCTCGTCTTCGACACCCAGATTCCGGAACCGCGCCTGGTCTCGAAGATCGGCGGCTACGGGCGCAACATGGGCCAGTTCCACGATCCGGATGGCATCCACCTGGATGGGGAGTCGCGCAGCGTCGTGGTCACCGAGCGCACCGGGCGGCGGCTACAGACCCTGATCCTGCGGGTCGATCCGGAGGCCGATGTGGCCTTCGATCGCGAGATGGCCAGCTTTGTTCGCATGCTCGACTTCGACCGTCTGGGCCGCTCCGTGGCGGGTGTCGAGCTCGAGTGGACGATCGAGCCCGGCGCTGTGACCCGTGACCGCGCTGGCCGCATCTTCCTGCTGGACGGGCGCAACGAGCGCGTGCATGTCATCTCGCCCGAGCTGAGTCCCCTGCGCAGCTTCGGCGGCCACGGCGAAGGAACGGGCGAGCTGTGGGGCCCTAGCGATCTGGAACTCAGCCCGGACGAGAAGCGTCTCTATGTGGTGGATGCCTTCAACCGCCGGGTCGTTGTCTTCGCGCCGGACGGGCGCGCGCTGTTCTCGTTCGACGGAGCGCCGGGCCAGGGCTTCGATCGCCCCTACGGCATCGCCGTGGCACCGAGCGGCAAGCTGTTCATTACCGACACCGGCAGCCATCGCGTGTTCATGTTCGACATGGATGGGAAGCCGACCGGGAGCTTCGGTGGCGAGGGCATCCAGCGCGGCGAGTTCTTCAAACCACGTGGCGTCGAGATCGACGGTCGCGGGCGGGTCGTGGTGATCGATCACGGCAACCACCGTGCGCAACTGTTCAGCCAGGACGGCGAGTACCTGGACAGCTTCGGAGCCCGGCTCTACACAAAGCCGGCGCGCCTGCCGGAGAGCTACGACGCCGGCGACTACGAGGAGTGAACGGATGCTGAAACGAACCCCTCGATGGATCCTGCTGGGTCTGCTGACCACCTGCGGCTGCGCGACCGAGCCGAAGACGGCGCCCGTGCTTGATAACGGAAAGAGCGCTGACGTGGCACCCGCCAAGCGCCCCGCCTGGCTCCTGGGCCGTGCCCCATGGCCCTCCGAAGAGGGCGTCGGTGTGGAGAGCAACGGTGGCCGATACTGGGTCGTCTACGTTCCGCCGGAGCCCGAGATCCCGCTGAACGAGGAGTTCGACCTCGAGCTGCGCGTGTTCGATGCGGCCACGCGCTCGTGGCTCGTGAACGCCGAGATCGCCCTGGACGCGCGCATGCCGGCCCATGGTCACGGGATGAAGATCGAGCCGACGCCGGTCCAGAATGCGGAGGGCGGCTTTGATGTCCCCGGGATGCTGCTGCACATGGTCGGACACTGGGAGCTGTACGTGGACCTGACCGAGGGCGCGGTCACCGAGCGTGCGCAGTTCGATATCGAGCTCGAATGAGAGCGAGCACCTGGACCCTGCTCTTCTTCGTCCTGGGCCCGGTGCCAGCGAGCGGGCAAGACGGCTCCACTACGGGCGTTGTCGACGTTTCCGACGGGACGCGCGAATCGTCGCGGGCGGTCGTCTTCGATGCCAAGCAGCGGCGCAAGATCGCGCGCCTCTCACCGCTCGGCGCGCCACCGCCCTCCCCCACAAACCGTGTCGCGGACGATCCGCGCGCACGCGCCCTGGGCCACTTCCTGTTCTTCGACCCGCGCCTGTCCTCCAACGGCGAGATCTCCTGCGCCACTTGCCACGTACCGGAGCTCGGCTTCTCGGATGGCAAGCCCCTGGCCGAAGGCCTGGCACGCGGATCGCGCCACACACCGACAATCTGGAACGTGGCCTACCAGCGCTGGTTCTTCTGGGACGGGCGTGCGGATAGCCTGTGGTCCCAGGCTCTCGGACCGCTCGAGAACCCGATCGAGATGGGGACCGACCGGCTGGCCATCGCACACGTGGTGCAGCGCGACGCGGACCTGCGCAGGGCGTACGAAGCGCTCTTCGGGAATCTGCCCGAGCTGGACGAGCGCGCGCGTTTCCCGGAGCACGGGCGTCCCGTGCCCGAATCCGTTGACGACCCGCTCGACCGGGCCTGGAACGGGATGGAAGCCACAGACAGACAGGCCATCGACCGCGTCTTCAGCAACCTGGGCAAGGCCTTCGAGGCCTACGAACGGCAGCTCGTCCGGCGGGACGCGCCCTTCGATCGCTTTGCTGCCCAGCTGCTGCAGGCTGACGGCGCGCCCACTGATGCGCTCGGCCCGGCAGCACAGCACGGCCTCGAGATCTTCCTCGGACGCGGTCGCTGCACCCTCTGTCACGTGGGCCCCAACCTGAGCGACCGGGAGTTCCACAACACCTCGGCGCCGCCGCTCGCGGGCGCTGACGAGAACGACCCTGGACGCTACCGCGGCTCGCAGCTGGTGGCCCGTAGCCCATTCAATGCCGCCAGCCCCTACAGCGACGCCCCGGACGGGACCGCGGCGCGGCGCGTCGCGAGCCTGCGGCAGACCTCGGAGAGCTGGGGCGAATTCAAGACCCCCTCCCTGCGTAACCTCGCGAACCGTGGCCCATATATGCACCAGGGGCAGTTTCCGTCCCTGGAGGACGTCGTGCGATTCTACTCGACCCTCGAGGGCTCGAGCGGCCGCAGCCACCATCAGGAACAAGTCCTCGTCCCCCTGCGTCTGAATAATGTGGAAGAGGCGGCCCTGGTCGCCTTCCTGGACTCCCTGTCCGGGGCCCCGATCGATCCTTACTGGCTATCAGCACCCAATTCGCCCCTCGTGAGCGGCCCCCGTTAGGGGCCCGCACGGGGTAGAATTGGAGGCTGACCGCCCCCCCAGCACCCCTACGTACCCCACCTGACTCAATGGCTGAGAACATTCCTGGACTCCGGGCCGCACTCTGCGCCATCGCCCTGGCCACTCCGCTGATCGCCCATGAGGGCGATCCGAAGCTACTGCACCGCAAGGCGCCCACACCGGGCCCGGGCTACAACGCTCCGCGACCGGCCGACATGCTCGGCCTGACCCTGGACACCCTGCCCCCGGAGCATGGCTTCGCGGGTCAGAACGTGACCCTGCTCTCCTGGCTGCCCCTGAGCAGCCTCGACAGCGCCGCCTCTGCCAACGACTGCTGGGGCTACGTCGCCCCGTCCGGACGCGAGTACGCCATCATCGGCACGAGCGACAGCACGGTCTTCGTCGAGATCACGGATCCGGTCAACCCGAACGTGGTCGCCATCAGGCCCGGCCCGAACAGCCTGTGGCGCGACGTCAAGATCTACCAGGAGCACGCCTACTCGGTCAGCGAGGGTGGCAGTGGCATCCAGGTCTTCTCGCTCGTGAACATCGACAACGGGAACGTCCCGCTCGTCAACACGATCAACGACGTGGGCGTTAGCAGCACGCACAACGTCGCCATCAACGAGGACAGTGGCTTCCTGTACCGCGTCGGTGGAACCGACCGCGGACTCCGGATCTACAGTCTGGCCAACCCCGCGTCGCCGAGCTTTGTGGCCGCATGGGACGTACGCTACATCCACGACGTTCAGGTCGTGAGCCACACCTCGGGCCCCTTGGCCGGCAAGGAGATCGCCTACGCGTGCAGTGGATTCGGCGGCGGCTTCACGAACACCGGACTCGATATCCTGGACGTCACCAACAAGGGCAACATCCAGATCCTGAAGAACGTTTTCTACCCGAACCCGGCTTACGCCCATCAGGGCTGGCTGTCCGCGGACCGCACGCTGTTCTACCTGGGTGATGAGCTGGACGAGAACGGCGTCCTGCCCACGACGACCCACATCATCGATGTGAGCGATCCCGTGAATGCGTCCTCTGTCGGCACGTTCACCAACGGCAACACGGCCATCGGTCACAACCTGTACACCGTCGGCGACACGATCTTCGCGGCCAACTACACGAGCGGCATGCGCATCTTCGACGCGTCGGCCGATCCTTTGAACCCGACCGAGGTCGGGTTCTTTGACACAGCACCGGGCACCGATGGAGACACCTTCAACGGTCTCTGGAGCGTATACCCGTACCTTCCGAGCGGCGTCGTGATCGGAAGCGACCTCGAGTCGGGGCTGTTCGTGTGGTACGTCGGCGAGCCGCAGCTCACCCTGAGCCTGCCCGCCGGCGCTCCGAGCCTGCTGGATCCGAACGGCGAGACCATCAGCGTCGAGATCACAGAGTCCTCACCGGGCCTGCTCGCGATGGGTACTGAGAAGCTGTACTTTGACGTGGGCGCAGGTTTCGTCGAAGTGCCGCTCGTGTCCGTGGGTGGCGACCTCTACGAAGCGACCTTCCCGAGCCAGCCCTGCGGAACAGCGGTCACATGGTTCGTATCCGCCGATTCGACCGCCAACATCCCGTGGAGTTCGCCGGAAAACGCTCCGCTCAACGTCAACAACTCGATCTTCGCGGTCTCTGACAACGAGCTGGCCTTCTACGACATGCAGGCCAACGCGGGCTGGACTTCGGGCGCCGGGGGCGACGACGCCACGACCGGCATCTGGACGCGCGTCAACCCGGTTGGGACCGCAGCGCAGCCTGGCGACGACCACACGCCGGCGGGTGCCTTCTGCTGGGTCACGGGTCAGGGCTCGTTCGGGGGGTCCCTGGGCGAGGAAGACGTCGACGGTGGAGAGACCACACTGACGACGCCGGACTTTGATCTGAGCGGCCTGAACGAACCGCGCCTCAGCTACTGGCGCTGGTACTCGAACGGCGCCGGCGCAGGGCCGAACGAGGACACTTTCGAGATCGATATCTCCAACAACGGCGGCGGTAGCTGGACCTCGGTCGAGGTGATCGGACCCGGCGGCCCCGGCACCGGCGGCGGATGGACTTTCCACGGCTTCATGGTCAGCGACTTCGTCACCCCCACGAGCCAGGTGAGGTTGCGTTTCCGCGCCTCCGACCTGTTCAACGGGTCGATCGTGGAGGCCGGTATCGACGACCTGCGTGTCAGCGACCTGGACTGCATGTCCTGCGACGCGATGAACTACTGCGTGGGTGCGACGACCTCGACCACGAGCGGCGCCGTCATGGGCAGCACGGGTTCGACCAGCATTGTGGTCAACACCTTCGCGCTCGAGACCAGCAACGCGCCCGCCAACAAGTTCGGCGTGTACTTCTACGGTCCGAATCAGATCCAGTCCCCGTTCGGCGACGGCTTCCGCTGTGTCGGCGGCGCCACTCAGCGCCTGAACCCGCTGGTCCAGACCGACGCAGGTGGTTTCGTCACACGCCCGGTCGATTTCACGGTCTACCCGACGGGTAGTGGCAACAGCCAGATCACGCCTGGAAGCACCTGGAACTTCCAGCTCTGGTTCCGCGACCCGATGGGTCCGGGCGGCAACGGCTTCAACCTGTCGGATGGCCTCTCGGTCAGCTTCTGCCCGTGATCGCTATCTGACACACGCATGATAGAGGAAGGGCCGGCCTTTGCAAAAAGGCCGGCCCTTCTTCGCGTTATCACGATCCCCTACCAGCTCACCACATCGCGCGCGGTCACCGAGTGCGGCGTGAAGGGCGGGAGGTTCTCGATCGTGTTGAAGCGCGTGTCGTAGTCCCAGTTCCTGATCGGTGCACGGTAGCGATCACCGCGAATGGACCAGGCGCCGGTCGCATGCTCGCTCTCCCAGAGGTTGACGAGCGAGCCCTTGATGTTGCAGCTGACGCCCGACCAGTTCTCGTGGAAGCGCGGCAGGTTCTCCAGCCCGCCGTTGTAGTCCCCGGCCGTACTCTCGTAGTTGCCGGTGATCAGGGCCACGTTGAAGGTGGTCTCGGTCGCGGCCGGCAAATCGCCCGGATCCTTGTCGCCGGTCCACCCGTTCGAGAGCAGGTTGACCGCGTCCGCGATCACCGCTGCACTCCTCGGTCGCCGGCCATCCGGCACGACGCTGTTGTAGTCGCCCTCGATGTACAGCGCTCCCTCGGTCACGACCGTCACCGACGACTCGAGCAAGGAACCGTTGTGCAACTGGACGCCCTGGAGTTTTTCATCCAGACCATAGTGCGAGGCGTAGATCAGACCGTTGGCCGGGAACGACCCGGAGGCGTGCAGTAGCTCCATGTCGATCTTCAGTACCTGGGTATCGCTCGAGGCGTCGCCCCCTTCGCGCGCATCGTAGAGCGTGTCCACGGTCACGGCTCCCCCCAGGCTGGCGGCCGGGACCTCCACGCCCCCGGAATCGTAGGCGGTCCATGTCACCCCATCCGCCTCGACCAGGATGGAGAGGTCCGACTCTCCATGGAAGTATCCGGGACCATGGGTCCCGGTACCGTCCGCAACGCGCTCATAGGTCTGGCTGACGTTGTTCCACCCGTAGTCACCACCCGCGACCTCGGTGAACATGTCGAGCGACCCGTTGGAGGGCGCTGCGGCGCGCTGCACGCCGTGCTCCCCGGTCTGCACCGTGTGACCCGACTCCCCGTAGCCGTCCGGCTCGCCCCAGAAGTCGAACGCGCCCGCCAGGAACGGGAGCCAGTCGCCGTCGTCATTGAAGTCTCCGTCACCGTTGACGTCCCAACCAGCGAAGTCGCTGTCGTAGCCACTGGTACTCGTGACGCCCAGCGCTGCGAGCTGCGCCGTACTATGCATGGCCTCGAACTCGACGGGGTTCGCTGAATCCCACGGATCGTCCACCCAGCGCCGCACGTCGACCGTGCCGCGCGAGGAGGTACTGTCCTTGCGATGCCGGTAGATGTCGCCCTGGGCATGCATGTAGTTCGTGTCCACGGTCAACGTGTTCCCGCAACCCAGGAACATATCCCCGTTGGTGCGCACGCGCCCGGAGAGGGTCATGCTCGGTCCGGGCTGGATCTCGAGGTCGCCATCGTAGAAGACCGCGAACTGGAAGATCGGCGTCGAGTCGGTGCTGACGATGCGCTCGGCTGTATAGCGGGCGCCCCCCACACTCGCACGCGCCTCGACCTCGTAGCTGTCCACGATGGTCTGGATGCCGGAGGGGTCGATCGTCACGTTGTCCGTCGCGACGTGCTCGATCGTGTAGTCGACGTCGACGCCGGCGATCGTGACCGATCCGCCCGTCGGCGCCGCGCCCCAGTTGGCGACCAGATCCAGGATCTCCTTGCGGGCCGCGTCGAGCGCGCCCTCGGCCAGGTACTGGGCCTGCATGCGGTCGCGCTTGGTATTGGCCAGATCGCTGGTCCAGCGCCCCATGGTCAACATCACCGCGATCATGGTCGCGGCCGCGAACGCGCCAAAAACGGCGTAGATCAACGCCACACCGCGCCGCCGCCGATCGGTCAGAATACGAACTCTCATACTTTTCCCCCGTCTCCTTCTGGCCTGATGCAAGAGATTGCATCGGCTGTTCCCCAACTTCACGCCGCTGGCGTGCCAGCGCGGCGAAGTGCGTGCCTTGTGACCCGGGGAATCTGAAACGCAGCCGAAGGCGGGGAGGCGCGCTGCAGAGGGTCGTGACTTCCTGCTCAGTCCATCAAAACTCCGGATCGCCAGCGCCGAACGGCGTAGGCTCGCCATTGCGTAAGCTGACCCAGATCTCGCTCTCGTAGCGCATCAGAGTGCCATCGGGCGTGCGCTTGCGCAGGAAGAGCCGCATCCGGACAGCGTCCGCGGGAATCCCAGGGATCGAGTCACGCGCATCCTCGAAGACGACACGCTCGACATACTTGGCGACGCGCCGCATGGAGACATCGCCGCCATCCACACGCCGCTCCAGGTAGTCCAATCCATCCGGCGCGGTGTTCACAACGTAGCTGATCTCGCGGTGCGACCAAACCACCCGTGATGGATCGGCAATCGTGTTATCCGCCGCATCCCACAGGCCGGCGAGGTCCGCCGCGTCGCCCGTGACCACTCCATCCTGGTCGCCGTCGAGCTCCGGCTCGCCGTCCAGGTCGAGATCCAGCTCCGGGCGATCGTCGCCATCGAGATCCGCCGGCAGCACGAAGATGACCTCGCGGTTCGGGCCGAAGTCGCTATCGCCAACCTCTGCTTCGCCCGTGACGGGCGCGTGTGCGTGTGCGGCAAAGGCCACGTCAATCGGGACGCCCTCCTCGATGAAGGAAGGGAAGCGCTTTCCGTTGACCGTGCTCTGCACGAAGATGCCCGAGCGGCGTAGATCGCCGATCACCTGGCGCGCCGCCTTCTCGGCTTCCGTCTGCAGCAACGACAGTGTGTTGCCGGACGAGGTGACCCGACCCAGCCCATCGGTCGTGAGTACGAGCGCGCGTGTCAGGACACCGAGCATGCTGGTCACGAGGAGAACCTCGATCAACGATACGCCGCTGCGCGAGCCCTTTGTGGTGATTCGGGTCCTCATTGTGTCGTCATCGAGGTGAGTAGCAGGCTACGCGGGCGCCCGTGAAAGTCAGACCAACGGATCGTCAGCTGGACCGGCAACGGATCGGGGACGTCCCCGCCCACGTAGCCGGGATAGGTCACGACCACGTTCTCGTCCTGCAGGTGACGATCCATGAAGGCCGGGATGGAGACGCCTTCTCCGTATTCGGTGTGAATCGGCAGCTGCTGCGCGGGCTCCGCTAGCACGCGCTCCATCGCCGCCTGCAACTCCGCCATCGCGATGTTCGTCTCGCGACTGGTCTTGATCAGGTTCATCGACGTGACCTGAGACGTGAGGGCCCCCATCGACGCGACCAGGAGAATTCCGATCGCCACCATGAGCTCGAGCAGGGTGAACCCGGCACCCGCACTACTCCGTTCGGAATGGCCCAGGGATCGGCTTCTGTGGATGGCTGAAGTTCGCACCAGGTCACGCTCCTGTAGGCGCTTTCCTGGCCAGTCAGCGCAACGGGCTCCCGGAAAGGGCGCGGAACCATACCCCCGTCACGGGCATTGTCCAGCGCAGTGGTCATTCAGTAGCGTGAACCCCTTTGCTGGAAGGCAATTATGGAAGTTGCTTTTAAGGAATAGTGTCGCCAGGGCGTCGATAGAGGGCCAGTTCTGTCGACTCAAACCCATGCTGGCGCAGGACTTCCGTCCACAAATCGCGCTGCTCGAGGGCTCCGGCCCACTCGTCGGCGCCTACCTCAAGCCGGGCTGCGTTGCCCCTGTGGCGCACGCGCAGGTGCCTGAGACCGAGTTCGCGCAGGCTCTGTTCGGCCGCCTCCACCGTCGCCAGGCGCTCGCGCGACACGGCCGTGCCGCGGGGAATACGCGAGGCCAGACACGCGGAAGCGGGCTTGTCAGCCACGGACAGGCCGGCCTCCTGGGCGTAGCGTCGCACGTCGGCCTTCGAAAACCCTGCCTCGAAGAGCGGCGCCAGCACACCGAACTCGCGCGCCGCGCGCTCGCCGGGGCGCACGTCCAGGGCATCGTCGCTGATCTTGCCGAATGCCAGGTGGGCGATGCCGCGCTGACGGGCGACGAGCGCCATGGCATCGAAGAGTGCATGCTTGCAGAAGTAGCAACGCTCGGGGCCATTGGCGCTGTAGCGCGAATCGTTCAGCTCGTCCGTTCGCAACTCGACCAGCTCGGCGCCAATCTCGCAGGCGACGCGGCGCGCATCCTGCAGCTCGAGCCGCGGCAAGGACGGTGAATCCGCCACCACGCCGATGGCCGCGGCGCCCAGAGCCTCGCGCGCTGCGTGCAGCAGGACGCTCGAATCCACGCCGCCCGAGAATGCCACGACAACCTGCTCACAGCGTGCCAGGGACGTGATGAGCGCCGCCCTTCGATCCGCGTAATCAGGAAGCGAAGCGGTCATGCTCCGCTCGCGTCCAGATACAGGCGGATCTTGTTCACGTACCCCTCGGCGCTGGCAACGATCGACTCGAACTGCGCGTCCGTCACCTCGCGCACCACGCGGCCCGGCACACCGACCACGAGCGAACGAGGCGGGACCTGCATGCCCTCCTTCACCACCGCGCCGGCGGCGATGATAGATCCTTCACCGATGCTCGATCCACCGAGCAGGATCGCCCCCATCCCGATCAGGCAACGGTCGCCGATCTCGGCGCCGTGCAGCACGCAACGATGCCCGACCGTGACCTCCTCACCGATCCGGTTGGGGACGCCCGTGTCCGCATGGATCATCGTGAGGTCCTGAATATTGGTACGTCGACCGATCGTCAGGGGCGCGTCGTCTCCGCGCACGACACAGCCAAACCAGATACCCACGTCCTCCGACAGGGTCAGGTCCCCCGTCAGGGTCGCATTTGTCGCGGCGAAGGCCCCTCCCGCGAGGGGCCGGAACAGTCCCCTGGACCGAAAGACGGTCATGGCGTGGCTCCGTTCATCCCACCAACAATGAGTTGCATCACCAGCACGCCGCCATTGTAGAGGCCGTGCAGAGCCCAGGGTCCGACGATGCGACCCGTGCGCATCATCACCACACCGAGCACCAGTGCGAGCGCGAAGATCGGAAGGAAGGCCGACGGGCCGTGCACGAGTCCGAATACCGCGGCGGTCACGATCAAGCCGCTTCGCTCGCCCATTCTCTGGACGAGTAGGGATTGAAGGAAGCCGCGAAAGACCAGTTCCTCGAAAAACGGTATGACCAGCACGGCCATCAGCAGGGAGAACGCCAGGCCGACCCCCGACGCCTGCTCGAAACCCGCGACCAGGGCCTGCGGCTCGAAGCTGCCACCGCAGCGCTCGAAGAGCCAGGGCCACAGGATGTTCGTACCCCAGATGGCAGGGAAGCACATGAGCCCGGTCAACCCGCCAAACCACAGTGCGCGCAGATTGCCGCCACGCCGCAGCCCGAGACCCACGGCGCCGTGCGGGTCGTTCTTCTGAACCCAGTACAGGATCGCCGCGACGGTGACGGCCTGCGTGGCCACGGTCACCAGGATGGCCGTCGCGAAATCCATGTCCGTGCCCGCGAAGCCGACCAGGATCGAAGCCACCGAGATGTAGAGCAGCATCACGAGCGCCAAGTGCACCGGCCCCCAGGCCACGGGCCGGATGCTTCGGGTCGGATACGCATGCCGCAACATCCCGAGCGGAATGTTGGCGAAGGCAGCGCCGCCCGCAGCAAGGACCGCTCCCGCGAGGGCCAGCTGCGCGGTGATGATCAGTTCGGCCGCAGCTTGCACGGGATCAGGTCGTGGCGGTCGCCGGGCTCGGATCGGTAATGAGGCCACTCACGGGCGACGAAGCGTTGGCGTAGCGCTTCTTCTCGATCCTGCCTGCCAGGTACGCCTGCCGCCCGGCGATACAGGCGTGCCTCATCGCGGCCGCCATGCGCAGGGGCTCGCGTGCACCGGCGATGCCGGTATTGAGCAACACACCGTGGGCGCCGAGCTCCATGGCGATCGACACGTCGGAGGCCGTCCCCACTCCTGCATCCACGATGACAGGCACGCTGACGAGCTCCATCAGGATGCGCAGGTTGTTCGGGTTCAACACGCCCTGGCCCGAGCCGATCGGCGAACCGGCAGGCATCACGCTCGTGACGCCTGCTTCCTCGAGGTGCACCGCAAGGCGCGGGTCATCGGAGGTGTAGACGAGCACATCGAAGTCCTGGGCCACGAGTTCCCGGGCCGCCTCGAGCGTTCCGATCGGGTCCGGCAAGAGCGTCCTCGGGTCTCCCAGCACCTCGAGCTTGACCAACTTGGTCTGCAGTACGTCGCGCGCCAGCACGGCCGTGCGCACCGCGCTCGCCGCGTCGAAGCAACCGGCAGTATTCGGAAGGATGTGGTAGCGCTCGCGATCGATCACATCGAGCAACCCGGGTCCATCCTCGGCCTTCAGGTTGACACGCCGCACAGCGACGGTCACACAGTCCGTGCCGCTGGCTTCCAGCGCGCGCCGGGTCTGCTCGAGGTCGGCGTACTTTCCGGTGCCGACCAGCAGCCGGGAGCCGAGCGAGATCGAGCCGAGTTCGAGGGGTTCGTCGTGGAGAAAGTCGTTCATCGGTCGAGTGGTCGAGGGGGGCGTCTACGTGTGGAAGTCGTTATCGGGCGTTCGGGCGCGGCAGATCAGCCGCCGCCGACGAGTGTCACGAACTCGACCCGGTCGCCGACCTGCAACGTGGTGTCGGAGCGTCGACCGCGGGGCACGAGCAGCTCGTTGACCTCGACCGCAACCTGTTCGGGGCGCAGGTCCAGGCTCTCGAGCAGGTCGGCCACCGTGCCAGCTCGGGGCAGCTCGAATCGCTCTCCGTTCACGTGGATTTGGACGGTCATGGTGCGGCCAGTATCGCACAAAGGGCACCCGTCCATATAAAGGAAGCCGCGCGCTTTCGAGGCCCCGGGAGCGGCTTCGTCAGTCCGCGCGCATGAATGCGCACTTCAGATAGCGGCTCTCGGGCAACTGGATCGAGTAGGGGTGGTCCGGTGAGGCCCCGGTGAGCTCATCCAGCCATACGTCGCGCCGGGCCAGGCGCGAGGCCGACTGCAGGAACTTGAGGAAGGCCTCGGACTGGATGTTGTAGGAGCAGGACGCGCTGACCAGCGTGCCGCTGGGCTCTAGCAGCGACAGGCCGCGGCGGTTGACCTCCACGTAGCCACGCTCCGCCCCCTGTACTTCCTTGCGGTTGCGTGCGAACGCCGGCGGGTCCACGATCGCGAGCCTGAAGCGCCCCTCTTCTTCGGAGAGGCTGCGCAGACGGCTCATGGCGTCCACGCGCTCGACCTTGACCTTGTCGGCCACGCCGTTGCGTTCCGCGTTGGCCATGAGGCGCTCGCAGGCAGCCTTGTTCTGCTCGAGACACAGGACCGACTCCGCCCCGGCGACGGCTGCCTGCAACCCGAACAGCCCGTCGTAGCTGAACGCGTCCAGCACGCGGCCGCCACGCACGTACTTCGCGACGCCGATGCGGTTGTTGCGTTGATCGAGGTACGCGCCGGTCTTGTGGCCCTGGAAGACGTCGACGGTGTAATGGATCGCGCCCTCGCGCACGGTGATCGAGTCCGGCACGGTGCCGGAGATCGTCTCGACCCGCGGCTCGAGTCCCTCGAGCCGGCGCACACCGATGTCCGAGCGATCGACGATGGCGCGCGGCTGCTCACCGAGCACCTCGACCAGGATCTCGATCAGGAAGTCGCGCATGCGATCCGCGGACTGGGTGCCGCACTGCAGCACGAGCACATCCGCGTAACGATCGACGATCAGCCCGGGCACGCCCTCGGCATCGCCGCTGAGCAATCGGCAGGCGCCTTCCGGGTCCATGAGCCCGGCCACGTGGCGTGCATCGACGGCGCGCTTGATGCGCGCGAGCCAGAACGCTCGGTTCGGCTGCTCCGCTTCACGGGTCACCATCCGTACCGCGATGCGCGAGGTGGTGCTGAAGAGACCCCAACCGATCAGCTCGGCATTCGGAGTCTCCACCGGAACCAACTCACCGGCCTCGCCCTTGCCGTTCGCGATGTCGTCGACGTAGGCCCACGGATGGCCTCGCTCGAGCCAGCGACGGCCCTTCCCACTCACTGTGATCTTGCCCATGCCGGGGATGGTAGTCCGTGACCGGCGAACGTCGACCCTTTTGTGGTTCCCGTTCGACGCGAGGAGAAGAAAGGACTATCGCGGCCGGACCAGGGCCTGGAACCGTGGGTCCCCGCGCAGCGAGGCCAGATCCGGGTCCTTGGAAGCCCACTCGCGCTGGCGCTCGACCGAGCTCTCGCTCGGGTGGTTCTCCTCGAAATCCCGCTCGAGCAGGTCCAGCGCCTGCCCAGAGTCCCCCATCAGGGCGTAGGTGCAGGCCATGTTGTAGAACATCGAGGGGTAGGGTCGGATGTCGCGCAGCAGGGCGCGTGCCTCATCTGCGCGGCCCGATCGGGCCCTGTAACAGGCCAGGAGGACGCGCATGAAGTCGTCCTTGCGCAGCGCGAAGGCCTGCTCGAAGAACTCGAGGGCCCGCTCGGGCTGCTCGAGCTTCACGTTCGCATTGACCGCCAGACTGACGAGCGCGGAGCAGCGCGCGTTGCGCAATGGACCGAGCTGAGCGATGCCCGCCCCGGCCTCGCGCATGCGTCGCTCGATGCCCTCCAGCCGCTCGACGGCTCGCAGCAGCTCGACCTCCGCCAGCTTGGGCACGCCCTCATCTGTATAGGAGCTACCGATCGCCATTTCCGCCTGCGCCAGGCGCTCGAGACCGAAGTAGTACCACCAGACCGAGATGCCGGTCCGTTCCAGGTCGTCGCGCATGCGCACCGCCACGGCACGCGCCTCCGCCGCGCGCCCTTCGTTGCGCAGGTCGCGCGCCAGCCAAAGGGCCAGGGACGCGGGCGTACGCAGCTCGAGCAGCTCCGCTCCACCGCTGCGATCGACCTCCATGAAAGCACGGGCGATCCGGCGCCGACGCATGTCGAGTTCCTCCAGTCGCGCGGTGGCCTCCATGTGCACCACCCAGGGCCGCCGGCTCTGTGCATCGACCATGCGGCGCGTCACGCGACGGATCTCCTCAACGATCCAGTCGAGCCGTGCGTCCTGGATCTGCACCAGCAACTCGCGCCGTTGCAGGTCCGCCAGGGGATTGCTGATTTCCTCGGGAAGCCCCCCGAGGGGCTCGAAACCAGGCATTTCCTGGGATGCGACGCTGGCCAGCAGGATGCCCAGCTGAGCCTGCCGCGCGAGGCTCGTCGGGATGTCGATTCCTGGCAACTCGAGGTTCGTGAAGATGAGGCGGAAGGGCGAGAGCTCGCTGTCGAGCACCGCGTCCCAGCCCAGGAGCGTGTCCCCGGCGATGCGTGTGAAGTCGAGCTGCGCCGAGAGCAGCCACGTGTGCGCGCGACGAGCGCGCTCGACCAGGGCGCGATCTTCCAGCTTCGCGCCGTTCTCCAGTTCGAGCACGATGTGCGCGATCTCGACCAACGCTCGGAATTCGAGGGCATTGGCATCGATCGCAATGGAGCCCTCATCCGCGCGGTCCAGGCGTTCCGCGATCAAGGCGTCGAGAACCTGTTCGGCCTCGCGAAACAACGACCCGACCGCGGCGCGGGCCGCGCTGTCCGGTGCGGACGCCAGGCCCGCCATGGCCTCGAGGTAGAGCGAGCGTGATAACCACAGCCGTTCCTCGGGTCGCGTATCCGGGGAGCGCCGATTCGCCGCACGCATGGCGCGCGCGGCCTGCAGCGCCAGGCTCGCATCGCCGGCCGGATAGAAGGCCAGGCGCACGCGGTGGTACTGGGTCAGTCGCGTGTCGAGGCCCTGCTCCTCGAGATCCTGCAGGACTTCGAGGGCGCGCGAGACCTCGCCGACCGCGCGCAGACGACCGACAAAGTTCTGGAAGGCGAGCGCCGCGGCAGCGCGCACGGCCGCGTTCGGATGCCTCAGGCCGCGTACCCAGGTGGCCTTCTCCTCTGGATCGAGAAGCGCCCCTGGCCGATCGGCGATCAGCCGCCCGTGCAGGGGCAGCGCTGCCGCGAGGACCGGATCGGAAGTGCGCTGGCCGGGCGTATCCGAGGTGAATCCCCCCACGACCCAGCTGCGGATAACCCCCAATGAACGCAGGGAAACGGGCAGATTGGCCACCGCTCGAGCAGCGGCGGTAGGCGGCAGCTCGTTCGCCAGCGCCGCGAGCTCGGACACCGCGAGGTCCGTGTCCAGCCGCCCCAGGGCCTCGATCGCGCCGATTCGAACCTTCGGATCAGGATCCTCACGCGCGAGCCAACCCAGTTTCTCGACGCGCGGCGCCATGCTCAGGTCGCGATGACGGGGCTGTTCGAGGAAGCTGAGCAAGGCGAGCCGGACGAGGGTGTCCGGATCCAGAGCGAGATCCGTGGCGCGCTCAAGCAGCGAGACGGGACCGTGCAGGGCCAGCAGGTCGGCGCGTGCACGCCGTCCGGCGAGGCTCTGGGCCCCGAAGTCGTCGAGGACCGAGAGGACCAGCTCGTCGGCACGTCCGAGGATCTGCTCCCAGGCTCGGTTGGCATCCTCGGAGCGGACGGACTCGACCTGGCGCCACAGGGCTGCCCCATCGCCCGCCGCTTCCTGGGGCGAGGCCGAAGCGTGCGCGACCAGGGCAACGCCCAGCAGCAGGCCTCGCAGGAATGATCTGGACAGGTCTTTCAATTGGAGCACGCAACCGTCCACTGGCGCACAACGGCCGCGCAGTGCGGATTCCGTGTATCGGGTGATATCGGGGTGCGTGACATAGGCTACCGCGAAGATGCATTCGGGTCGTCATCCAGGCTGCCGGCCTCGGCCGCCGGCGACTGTTCCTCGCGGTGTTTCTTGCGCCGGTAGTCGAAGGCGCGGCGGGACAGGCCAACGCTACGGGCGGCGGCGGAGAGATTTCCGCGGTGCTGGCGGGCTGCCGCGTCCAGCATGGCACATGTTAATGTGTCCAGGCTGATCCCGAGCGCCAGGGCCTGGCGCGCGACCTGGTCGGCCGCCTCCTCGAGCGCCTCGTCGAGGAAATCCAGCTCGGACGCGGCTACGGGCGTCCCCGGGACTCCCGGAGTTGGCGACAGGACCATGACCCGCTCGAGGGTGTTCTCGAGTTCGCGCACGTTGCCGGGCCACGGGTGTGCCTCGAGACGCGCCAGGGCCTCGGGGTCCACCGGCCGGGTCGGCACGCCGGCGCGGGCAGCCACGCGCTCGGTCAGGCGCACCGTCAGATTTGCGATATCCTTCGAGCGAGCGCGCAGGGGTGGAACCCGAAGGGTGACGACCGCCAGACGGTAGTAGAGATCCTCCCGAAAACGGCCGGCCTCGACCTCGGCCCGAAGTGTGCGCGCGCTCGTGGCGACGAGCCGAAAATCGACTTCCATGGGCCCTTGTCCGCCCAGGGGCTCGACCACGTGCTCCTGGAGCGTGCGCAGCAGCTTGGCCTGGAGCTCCAGGGAGAGCCCCTCGATGCCGTCCAGGACGATCGTCCCCCCCTGTGCGGCCCTGAAACGGCCAAGACGCGCCGAACTCGCCCCCGTGAAAGCGCCCTCCTCGTGGCCGAAGAGCTCCGATTCCACCAGTGTCGGCGCGAGGGCGGCCACCGCGACCTCGACCAGAGGACCGCCCCCCCGGGCGCTGGCGGCGTGCAGGCGGGCCGCAGCGAGGGATTTTCCGGTCCCGTGCTCGCCCTCGATCAGGACGGCGGCCTCGGATTCGGCGACACGCTCCAGTTCGTCCAGAAATGACCGGAAGATCGGACTTTCTGCCACAAGGAGCAGGCCAGCGTCGGATAGGGCTAGCGGCCGGTTACGGGTGGAGTCAGAGCTCATGGGACAGATTCACAGGATACCCCTCCCAGGCGGCGAGCAGAACCACCACCTCAAGCCATCGGCCCTGTTGACGGGCGCCACCCCAAAGCACAAACTGTTGAGTCACCTAGTCTCCGTTTAGGTTCAAGGGAATCCTCGGCAGACATCTGGTCGTCCGTTGGCCGGGTGCTCGGTCAGGACTGCCTACCGATCGAACGACCAGGAGTGGGCGGACCCACTCCTTTTCTCATAGCCCGACTGCCGAACCCCAATCCCGCTTCCGCCCGAAACTGCCCCCGAACGACGCCTACCTGTCCAAATTGAACGGCGAAGAATGAACGGCGAAGAACTCCTCCGGATGATTGAACTCATCCACACGAACAAGGACATCCCGCGGGAAGTCATCTTTCGGGCACTCGAAGAGGCCTTGGCCGCCGGTATACGCAAGCGGCTGGGCGTCGGCGAGGAGTTGATCGTGGGCATCGACCGCACGACGGGCGAGGTGACGAGCGAGGACGACGAGGGCGTCTACGAGTTCGACCTCTCCGAACTGGGCCGCATCGCCGCGCAGGCAGTGAAGCAAGGCTTCATGCAGCGTGTGCGCGAGGCCGAGCGCGACGTGCTCTTCGAGGAGTATGAGGCCCGCGTCGGTACCCTGATCAACGGCGTCGTTCAGCGCTACGAAGGCAACGACCTGGTCGTGAACCTCGGCAAGGTCGAGGCCTACCTATCAAAGGAAGACCGCGTCCGCAGCGAAACCTACGCGCCCGGTGACCGCGTGCGTGCGATCATCGTCGAGGTGCGCAAGGACGGCTCCCGGGTCCGCATCCTCGTCAGCCGCACGCACCCGGACCTGGTGCGTCGCCTGTTCGAACTCGAGGTACCGGAGATCGCTGACTCGATCATCGAGATCAAGCGCGTGGTGCGCGAGCCCGGCTACCGGACGAAGATGGCCGTGCTGTCGTCGGACCCGAAGATCGACTGTATCGGCGCCTGCGTCGGTGTGCGTGGATCCCGAATCAAGGCCGTTATCGACGAGCTACGAGGCGAACGGATCGACATCATCCGCTGGAGCGACTCACTCGAGACGCTCATCATGAACGGCCTGAAGCCGGCCACCATCCACCTCGACAACATCTATCCGGATGTGGAGCGCCACTCCGCGACGGTCATCGTCGACGAAGAACAGCAGTCCCTCGCGATTGGCAAGCGCGGCCAGAACGTGCGCCTTGCAACCCGCCTTTGCGGTTGGGACATCGACATCAAGACCCGCGCCGAGTTCTTCGGAGACGACGACGAGGAAGCGGGCGCCCCTGAGGGCGAAGAGGGAGCTATCACCGAAGACACTTCGGCGGCACCCGAGACGACCACCGAGGAGGCTGCTGGCGACACGCTTGGCGTCCCTTCCTCACAAACTCCGAGAACCACGACAGAGGGCTGAGGCACCTTTGGCGAACGATAAGATACGCATCCACGACCTGGCCAAAGGCTACGGTCTGTCCGGCAAGGACCTGGCATCGAAGCTCCGAGATCTCGGCTTCAGCCAGGCCAAGAGCCACATGTCGACGCTCGACTCCTTCGAGGTCCTGCAAGTGCAGGGAGTCCTTGAGGCCCACGGTCTTGTCCTGAAGACCGAGGAGCCGCCCAAGGATGAGGCAAAGGTCACCGACGTCGGAGGCGGGCTGATCCTGCGCAAGAAGCGCAAGAAAAAGCCTGTTCCCGCGACGGCACCCGCCACCGAGGCCGCGCCCGCACCGGAACAACCGGTGCCCGACCCGGTGCCGGTCGCCGAGGCCGGCGAACCGGCCCGGAGCGCGGCAGCGATCGAGGTCGTCGAGAGCCCCGCGCCGGTCGCCGCCGACCCGGCCCCGGAGATGCCGGCGCCCGCGGAGACCGTCGACGAGACCAGCACGGAGGATCCACAGCCCGCCGCCGTGGTCGAGCCCGTCGCCACCCCGCCCGTGGTCGATATGCCCGCCCCGGTCGAGGAAGCACCTGAAGTCGCACCGGCTCCGGCTCCCGTAGCGGACGCGACGGCTCCCGTAGCGGACGCGACGGCTCCCGTAGCGGACGCAACGGCTCCCGTAGCGGACGCGACTGGCGCCGATCCGACCCCGGACGCGGCGGCCCAGCCCCAGCCGGCTACGGCCATGGGGGCTGCGACCGAGAGCGCCCCCACTGCCGAGGGAAGCGCCCCGGCGGCCGAAGCCGCCACGCCTGTAGCGCCTGTAGCGCCAAAGGAAGAGGAAGACGCAGCAGCCGTCAAGCGCAAGGGCAACGTGGTCGGCTTCATCGACCCGTCGAGCTTCCAGAGCGCTCCCGCCCGCCGTCGACCGGAATCGCGCCGCCTGATGTCGCGCGACGATGCCACGCCGGACGTGCGACCGACCTTCACCCACGACCGCAGCAAGGCCCTGCAACGCGGCGCTGGAGCGGCTCGCGGCACACTGACCGCAGCCCAGCTCCGCGAGCGCGAGCAGAGCCGTTTCCTGCGCCGGGCACGCCCGGGCGGAGGCGCCGGCGGACGCCGCGGCTACGGCCGACAGGGACGTCAGACGGTCGTCGACTCCCCGCTTTCGGGGACCAAGGTCGCGGTCGAAGCGCCCGTGACGATGCAGAAGCTGGCCGAGGCCTTCAAGCTCAAGGCCAACGTCGTGCTCAAGGTCGCGTTGACCAGCGGCATCGGCGCCCTGAACATCAACGCCCTGCTCGACGATGACAGCGCGGCGCTTCTGGCCGAAGAGTTCGGCATCGAGCTCGACGTCAGGCACCAGGTGACGGCCGAGCAGGCGCACCTCGACGAGATGCAGCAGAATCGTGGCGCCATCGACGACGAGCTACTCAAGGAACGCCCCCCGTCGGTGGCCTTCCTCGGGCACGTCGACCACGGCAAGACGACCCTCATCGACGCCATCCGCGAGACCCAGGTCGCCGACAACGAGGCCGGCGGTATCACCCAGCACATCGGGGCCTATCAGGTCACCACCAAGCAGGGTCACAAGGTCTCGATCATCGACACGCCTGGCCACGCGGCCTTCACCTCGATGCGCGCCCGCGGCGCCCGCGCGGTGGACATCGTGGTCCTGGTCGTGGCGGGTGACGACGGTGTCAAGCCCCACACCGAAGAGGCGCTGGCACACGCACGTGCGGCCAAGACGCCGATCATCGTGGCGATCACCAAGAAGGACAAGCCGGAGTTCGACGCATCGCGCACGATGCAGCAACTCACCGGGCTGGGTCTCAACCCCGAAGAATGGGGCGGCGAGACGGCCATGCTCGAGGTCAGCGGCCTCAAGGGCGATGGCATCGACGAGCTGCTGGAGCGCGTCTTCCTCGAAGGCGAACTGCTCGAGCTCAGAGCACACCCCACGGGCCCCGCGGCCGGAGTCGTTCTCGAAGCCGAGAAACAGCAGGGCAAGGGCATCGTCGTTCACCTGCTCGTCCAGGACGGAACGCTCAAGCGCGGCGACGTCATCCTGGCCGGCGAAGGCTACGGCAAGGTCAAGTCCATCTCGGACGACCGCGGAAACCTGGTCCAGGAAGCGGGCCCCTCGACTCCGGTCGAGATCACGGGCCTCGATGCCCTTCCGGGCGTCGGCGACGCGTTCCACGTGGTCGCGAGCATCTCCAAGGCCAAGGAAGTCGCGGTCGAGCGTGAGCGCACGAACCGCGCCATGGCGCTGGCGCAGATGCGGCAGCCCTCGGCGGCCCTCGAAGCTCTGCTTGGCGCTGGCCCGGCAGCGCAAGCAGACCAGATCAACCTGGTCGTGCGTGCTGACGTTCAAGGCTCGGTCCAGGTGCTCAAGCACCAGATCGAGGAATTGAAGCACGACGAAATCGAATTCAAGCTGGTCCACATCGGCGTGGGCGCGGTTACGGAGAGCGACGTCGACTTGGCGATCGCATCCGACGCCAAGGTCATCGCGTTCCACGTGGGCGTGAACGGCAAGGCGCGCACCGAGGCCGAGCGCGGCAAGGTGGATATCCTGCGCTACGAGGTCATCTACGAGCTGCTCGACGATCTACGCAACCTCATGGAGGGCGCGCTGGCTCCCGAGTTCGTCGAGGAAGTGCAGGGACACGTCGAGATTCGCCGCCTGTTCAAGTCCTCGCGTATCGGCCTGATCGCTGGTTGCTACGTGATCGACGGCAAGATCGCCCGCGACAACAAGGTGCGCCTGCTGCGCGACAGCCAGGTGGTCTACACCGGTGCACTCGGGTCGCTCAAGCGCGAGAAAGACGACGCCAAGGAGGTCCGCGAGGGCTTCGAATGCGGCATCGTGCTGCGCGACTACCGCGACATCCGCGAGGGTGACATCGTCGAGGCCTACTCGATGAAAGAGGTCAAGCGCACACTCGAGGGCAGCCGCAAATCCAAGAGCAAGGCCAAGGCGGTGAAGGCGTAACCGCCTTCGCACGCCTCGCCCCTCTGGCCAGTCGTCATGGCGAACCCCAGAACCATCGCTCGCATCGAAGCCCGGATTCAACGCCGGGCAGCCCACTGCCTGCAGTTCGAGCTATCTGACCCGCGTGGCGCATTCATCACGGTCACGGGCGTAAAAATGGCCAGCGACCTGAGTTCCGGCAAGATCAGCTACTCCGTCCTCGGGGACGATGCGGAACGGGCGCGCGTCAAGCACATGCTCGACGACGCCGCGGGCTTCATCCAGAGGCAGATCGCGCGCGTGCTGGAGATGCGCAACATGCCGCGCCTGAGCTGGATCTACGACGATTCTGTCGCCCACGCCGCGCACATCGACGATGTCATCCAGGCCGCAATCGAGCGCGACCGTGAGATCGACGCGGAGTACGACCAGCACCCGGAGACCGAGACCGAGACCGAGACCGAGACCGA
>JBLHKW010000011.1:0-53230 GCA_047618565.1 Planctomycetota bacterium | reverse complement strand
CCAAGTGCGAGTTTCTGAACGCCGGTGGTTCGGTGAAGGACCGCATCGGTCGCCGCATGGTCGAGGAAGCCGAGCGCAGCGGACGCATCAAGCCTGGCGACACCTTGATCGAGCCCACCTCCGGTAACACGGGCATCGGCATGGCGCTCGCGGCGGCGGTCAAGGGCTACCGCATGGTGATCACCATGCCGGAGAAGATGAGCCACGAGAAGCAGGTCGTGCTCGAGGCTCTGGGCGCCGAGATCATCCGCACGCCGACCGAGGCCGCCTTCGACGCGCCCGAGAGTCACATCGGCGTCGCGAAGCAGCTGCAGTCGATCCTGCCCAATTCGCACATCCTCGATCAGTACTCGAACCCGGACAACCCGCTCGCCCACTACCACGGCACGGCTGTCGAGATCCTCGAGCAGACCGATGGCGGCAAGTTCGATTTCCTGGTCGCCAGCGCGGGCACGGGCGGCACGATCTCCGGCATCGCGCAGCGCATCAAGGAAGACGCGCCGCACGTCAAGATCGTCGGCGTGGACCCGGTCGGCTCGATCCTGGCAGGCCCCGCGACGGTGGGCTCCTACAAGGTCGAGGGCATCGGCTACGACTTCATCCCTGACGTGCTCAAGCGCGACCTGATCGACGAGTGGATCAAGACCGAGGACCGCGAGTCCTTCCTCCTGGCGCGGCGCCTGATTCGCAAGGAGGGCATCCTGTGCGGCGGCAGCAGCGGCTCGGCCATGTGGGCGGCCCTGGAGATCGCCAAGCGCGAGGGCAAGGGCACGCGCATCGTCGTGGTGCTGCCCGACTCCGTGCGCAACTACATGACCAAGTTCCTGGACGACCAGTGGATGAAGGAGAACGGCTTCGCCGAGCGTCGCTGGGAGTCCGACAGTGTCGGCGACCTCTTGCGGCGCATGCCGCAGCGCGAGGTCATCACGGCTACCGGCGACGAGACGGTCGAGGACACCGTGCGGCGCATGAAGGAAGCCGGCGTGAGCCAGTTGCCCGTGGTCAATGACGGACGGTTGATCGGCATCCTGACGGAATCTGACGTGCTCGGACGCATCGTCGAGGGTCAGGCGAGCCTGTCCAGTCACGTGGCGGAGGTCATGTTCCGCAACGTGAACACGATCGACATCAACGAGGACGCGGCGGGTCTGCTCGAGCGCTTCGCCAGCGACGAGGTCGGACTGGTCGTCGACTCGGAGCAGCGCGTGCAGGGCATCCTGACGAAGATGGACCTGGTCGATCACCTGACACACGAAGTCAGCACGAGCTGAGCACGGTCCGGAAATGCAATCGCGCCGGGTGCCCAACAGGGCGCCCGGCGCGATTTTTTTTGTGGCGTCGACCTACTTGCCCGAGAACGCTTCCGCGGTCTTGGTGCTGATCCAGCGCGCGCCCATGCGCACCAGCTCCTCGTCGACGCTGTCCTTGACGCCGAAGATCTCGTAGTGCACGCGCACGGTGGCCTTGTCGCCGGACTGGGAGATGGTCTCCGTCTTGACGTGGTCGATCCAGTCGTCGAAGTGGATGCCGTAGACGGTGAAGAGTTCCTTCACGCCGGCCATGACCACGTCTCCCGTGCGCAGCGCCTGACCGAAGTCGAGGGCCAGCACCTCGCCCATCGTGTTCAGGTTCAAGCGGCGCGCGGTGGCGCAGACCACGGCGACGGCCTTCTTGGCGGACTTCTCATCGGTGAGGTCGTTCTCCGAAAGGAACGTGCCCACCGCCGAGACGAGCTTGGCTGCCTTATCCTTCTGCTCGCTGGTGAGGTCCTCGTCCTGCTGGATGCCCGAGGAGATCATGCCGCTGAACATGCCGACCATCATCTGCATCTGCGGACGCATCTCCTCCAGCTGCGGCTTCAGCATCGCCATCAGCGTGTCCTCCGCGCCCGGCGCCGTGAGCATCTGCATGGTCTGGGCGAACTGCGCGGTCTCGTGCTCGTTCGGCGTCTGGGAGCGCTGCGCGTCCCACTTGGAGCTCAGGTCAGCGACCTGCTCGTCGCTCAACATCGTGCGCAGGAAGGCGCGCATGTCGTTGTGCCGGAGGGCACTGAAGCGCTGGTCGACACTCTGGTGCGGGGCGACCGGCGTGCGCTCGCTGCCGTTGGAGGCGAACGCGGACGAGATACAGAGAGCACCGATCAGAAACGCACTACGCATGTGAAAAGACCTATACAGAAACGGAAGGTGAACAGCGCCCTCCATCGCCCGAGCGGGCAGGCCTTCTTGAACACTTTCCGAACTTCTGGATCCGCCTGGCCCCGGTCAGTCACCGGCGGTCGGTGAGACGGGTCGGCGCCAGGCCGCGGCGGCCTCCAGGGCAACCCAGAGGGCCAGCCCGGCGATCAGCGCACCGACCCAGGCCACCAGGGATCTGCCCGCGCCGAAGTCGCGCACGACCTGGAATCCCATGGCAGTGAAGGTGATCGCGAGCACGAGCACGGCGGGTAATGCGTAGGCGATGGAGCGCCGGCCGAGGCTCCTGAGATAGAGCGCGGTGATCACGAGCGTGAACCCAGCCAGCACCTGGTTGGTGGCGCCGAATACGGGCCAGAGGCTCTTGGCACCCGCTTCATAATCCGCGTAGACGAGCACCAGCACGGAGCCGGATGCGATCGCTCCCCCAAACCAGCGGTTGCGCAGCGCGGGCACACGGCAGATGCCGCCGAGTTCGCCGAGCACGAAGCGCTGGATGCGCATGGCCGTGTCGAGGCTCGTCGCGGCGAAGGAGATCACGAGTACGGACACGACCGTCTTCGCGACGCCTTCCGGCAGTCCGAGCTGCGTCAGGAAGCTGCCGGCACCGTTGATGAACGCTCCGAGCGCCTGGGGTACCTGGGGCAACGCCAGCTGTCCCTGGGCCAGGCTCGCCTGCACGCCGCTATCGATGAAGGCCCACGCGCTCTCGTGTTCGATCCCGAACCACTCGCCGCTGGCGACGGCCATGGTCGCCAGGATCGCGAGCGCCGCCTCGCACAGCATGGCGCCGTAACCGATCGCGCGCGCCTGGGTGGCGCAGGCCAGCTGCTTGCTCGTCGTGCCGGAACTGACGAGTCCGTGGAAGCCGGAGATCGCGCCGCAGGCGATCGTCACGAAGAGCAGCGGGAACATGCTCGGCAACGCGCTCAGCTCCCCCACCGGCGGCGCGTGGAACTCGGGCTTCAGCATGAAGAAGCCGATGTACAGCGCCGACAGCCCGACGATCAGCTGGTGCGAGTTGATCAGATCGCGCGGCTGCAACAGCAACCAGACCGGCAGGCTGCTGGCGATGAACGCGTAGCCCATCAGCGCGACGAGCCAGAAGTCCACGTTGCGCAGCAGTGATCCCTCGGCCGGGATCCAGAAGTAACCCGATGCGGTTCCGAAGATGACGGCGTACAGGCCGATCAGCGCGGCGATCGACGGCCACAGGAGCGAGCGGCCCTTGCGCGCCCACCAGCCGATCATCAGCGCGACCGCGATCTCGAGGTTCACGGGCAAGATGCTCGCGGGGTAGCCCACGAACAGCTTCGCGATCGCGAAGGCGAAGACCGCGCCGACGAGCCAGATCAGGAAGAAGATGACCAGCAGGAACAGGACGCGCGAGCGCGGCCCGATGAAGCGCTCGGCCAGGTTACCGACCGTCTGACCGCCGTGGCGTACCGAGAGCACGAGCGCGCCGAAGTCGTGCGTGGCGCCCATGAAGACCACGCCCACCACGATCCAGATCAGCGCCGGGACCCAGCCCCAGACGATGGCCATGGCCGGTCCGAGGATCGGTGCCGCGCCGGCGATCGACGAGAAGTGATGGCCCCAGAGGACCTCGGGGCGCGTCGCGACGAAGTCGACGCCGTCCGCCTTTTCCACCGACGGCACGGGCTCGTCAGCGCGTAGTCGGAACAGGCTGCGCGCCAGGTAGCGCGAGTAGAAGCGATAGCCCAGCGCCAGACCCGCCAGACAGAGCACGGCGACGGCGACGGGACTCATGCCATCAACCCTGCTGGCTCCGCCCGAACTGCTCGCGCAGGGAGAGCGTGCCGACCCACGCGAAGCCGCCGAAGAACAGTGCCAGGAAGGGCAATGATCCCCAGTTGCCGAGGCGCGAGGCCGCGATCAGCCCCCATCCGAACCATGCGGCGAACAGCAGCTCGATGCCGGGCAGGTCCGTGAGCGGTGTGCGGTACTGGCGCACGGCGGTACCGTCGCCGCGCTTGGGCGTGCGCACGAAGGTGCCCGTGCTGCCGAACATGCCCGAGAAGACCGCGCGCGTTTGACCGACGCACATCCCGATGCCCAGGGTCATGGCGAGCACCGTATCGGCCAGGCGCCGGCGCAAGGGTCGGTCGATGGCACGTTGACTCGTCTCGTAGAACAGGCCGACGGACAGGGTGCACGCCAGGAAGGCGGCCAGGTGCCACCAGTGGAATCCCTGACGCTGCAAGCCCGACGCGAGCGGCAACAGGATCGAGAGCAACAACACCGACGGGTAGCCGACGTTGCCGGTCAGGTGCGCCCAGGCCTCGGCCTTCACGCGCCAGGGCTCGCGCGAGGACATGATCGAGCCCATCAACTTGCGCAGCACCTGCACGCTGCCCTTGGCCCAGCGGTGTTGCTGGGACTTGAAGGCTCCGATGCCCGGCGGCACCTCCGCGGGTGCGACCACGTAGGGGGCATAGACGAACTTCCAGCCGCGCAACTGACTGCGGTAGGAGAGATCCAGGTCCTCGGTCAACGTGTCGTGTTGCCAGCCGCCGGCCTGCTCGACCGCCTCGCGGCGCCAGATGCCCGCCGTGCCGTTGAAGTTGAAGAACAGGCCACTGTCGTGGCGCACCTTGTGCTCGATCACGAAGTGTCCGTCGAGCAATGTCGATTGTGCACGCGTGAAACGGCTCTCGTCCCGGTTCACATGACCCCAGCGAGCCTGCACCATGCCGACAGCCGGATCCCGGAAGGTGCCCACGAGTTGGCGCAGGAAATCCGCGCGGGGCATGAAGTCCGCATCGAAGACGCAAAACAGCTCGGCCTTCGAAACGCGCATCCCGTTCTCGAGGGCGCCGGCCTTGAAGCCGGTGCGATCCTCGCGCCGCAGCACCGTGGCGTTCAGCCCGCGCGCGCGCAGAAGCTCGACCTCCTCGTCGACGATCGCGCAGGTCTCGTCACTGGAGTCGTCGAGCACCTGGATCTCGAGCCGGTCCACGGGGTAGTCGAGTTCCCCGGCGGCGCGGATGAGACGGCGTGCGACCGTGCGCTCATTGAAGAGCGGCAGCTGCACCGCCACGGTCGGGAGAACGTCGGTCTCGGTCGGCTCGGCCTGGGTCCGTCGCGTCCACCGGAAGTGGAGCACGAGCACCAGGCGGTGCAGACCGTAGATGCCCAGCACGGCGAGCGTCGCCAGGTAGCAAACCGTCACGATGGCAGAGAGGTCTGTGGGCTCGGTGGGCATCGGGACTGGTGAGGGCTTCTGCGTGGGCAGGAGATGCGCGGATGATACCGGCAACTCCATGGACGGCCTGCGCGGATGCGCAAAATCATCACCCGTGGCCCCTCACCTGGGTACGGTCGATCGGTCCGGGCGTGACCGTCCTTTACGTACTGGAACTAGGGATCGAGGGTCTGCCGTAGGTGCTGCAGGCTGGCCACGAGGGCTTCCTGAAGAGCATCGGGCTCGTCGTCGAGCGGGTGGGTGGCCTCGAAGGTGTGTCCCGCGCCGTCGATCGCGGCCAGGGCACCCAGGTCTTGCGGGAGAGCCGCCACGATGCGCTCTGCGGCGCTGAACGGGACGGTCTGGTCGGCCCTGCCGTGAACGACCAGGGTCGGACTCGAGATCCGGCGGCAAGCCGCGAGGATGTCCAGGCGCTCCCGGTTCTGCTCGACGTCATCGAGGGCCGCGACGTCGAGGTTGAAGGTCTGGCCCGTGCGGGCGTTCTCGATAGGCAGGTGGCCGCGCTGGCGCCAGGCAGCGTTGACCTCGGCCCCGAGGCGGTCGACCTCGTCGATCGCAGCCCAGGTGATGATCGATCGATAGTCACCGCGCTGCGCAGCGTGCAACAGCGCGACGCCACCACCGCGGCTGTGGCCCAGGATGGCGACGCGTTCCCCATCGACGCCCGGGAAGGACGTTCCGCCCAGGGCTTCGCGCAGCGCGGCCACGTCCTCGAGCTGACGCGACGTGGTGTCGTTCTCGAAGTCCGCCCGCTCAGTGAAGTTCAGGAGATCGTCGCCGATGCCGCTGCCCGAGAAGTTGAAGGACACGCACACATGGCCGGCCTCGGCGATGCGCCGTGACAGGCGCGGGAAAAAGCCCCAGTGCATGAAGCCCTTGAAACCGTGCAGGACGAGCACCGTCGCTCGACGCTGGTCCCCCACCAGGCTGCCGGGTGGGCCCTCGACGCGTACGCGCAGCGGACGCTCCGCGGCGAGCGTCAGGAGTTCCATCTCGGTCTCGATCATGACTTCTTTCGTCCGGCTTGATGGTCGCACGGCACGCCCAGCAACTCGAAGCCGTGCAGCTCCGCACGCATCATGCGCTCGCGAATGGTCTCCGTCGCCTGAGCAAGCGTGTCCGCGTCCGCATCCTGCTCGACGCGAACCGCTTCTCCGTAGGTCACCACGACGCGCGCCCGGGGCTTCGGGATCGTGAAGTGATCCCACGAACGCAGGTTCCAGGATCGATCACAGACCAGACCGACCGGAACGACGGGCATGCCCGTGGCGCTCGCGATCCAGGCCACGCCGGGCGTAATTCCATGCCGCGGTCCGCGTGGACCATCGGGCGTGATGGTGACCGCGCTGCCACCGTCCAGCGCTTCGAGCATGCGGCGCATCGCGCGCGGTGCGCCGAAGTTGGACGAGCCACGGATGACCTTGTAGCCGAAGCTGGCGAGCACCTGCTTCGAGAGATCGCCGTCATCGCTGGGTGACACGAGCACGCTCACGTCTTCGCCCGCAGAGACCGGTAATGCGAGCAACATGCGGCCGTGCCACAGAGCGAGCACGACCGCTGAGTCGCGTTGCGCCTCGTCGCGCAACTCCTGGCCCTCCACCGTGTAACGCCAGCTGCCCGCGAGCAACTTCATCGCCCGCGGTCCGAAGGATCCGAGGGCCGCCTTTCCCACGGCACGCCGGGCGATACGCATCCGCCGCCGCCAGGGCTGGTCCGTCGGCGGCGGAATGCGCTTCTTGCGAGCGCTGTTCGACATGGGCAGTGGCGCTCCGCGCCCTACTTCAGCTCGTAGGTGAACGGCTCCCCAGGACTCGATTGACCGAGCAGCGCCCCGGCCCCCCCGAGCCCAGCTGCGAACATGAGATCCGGACCGAAGGAGGACTCACCGTGGTGCAACATGCCCCCGTCGACGCGCCGCTCCCAGCGCAGGCTCGGCTTGAAGTGGCGCAGGAACAGGCCCGCGTCAGGCAGCTTGGTGAGGTCGAAGGGAATGTCCTCGGCGCTGCCGGCGAACATGCCAGCCATGCTGCGACCCATCGTGTACAAGCCTCCGACCATCTTGGCCCAATCGGCGTAGCCGACTTCCGAGACGCCCTCGGGAATCGAGACCTGCGACAGGTAGTCATGGGACTGCACGTCCCCCTTGGCGGCGCTGCGCACGACCTTCTTCGCGAAGGACTGCGTGGCCGTGAACAGCACGCGGTCCTGCAAGACCACCATGGTCGGCGTGAATATCTTCGTGGGATCGACGGGCAGGCCAGGAATGCCGAGGTCGAAGGTCAGGCTGACCGTCGCGAGCTGCGTGTCACGGTATTCCTTGATCGCGATGGTGCCCTTGTCGCCGAGTAGCTCGCCGATGATCGCGACCAGGCCGGTGAACCCGGCCACGAACTTGTCGCGATCCGCGAGTGCCACGCTCACCTGAATGTCCGGCGCCGTCATGAGCGGCAGGTTGGGCATCGAGAACGTGGCGGAGTCTCCCAGCGCCTGGATCATCTCTCCAAGTTGGACGCCGTGGGTCGCTTCGAGGCGCGACAGTGCATCGCCCTCCTCATCAGCCGACTCGCTACGGATGACCTCCACGAGCGCCTTCGGGTCGAACTGTACCGCCGATGCCACGAGCGCTTTCGGGTTGACGAACGCCAGGGCATCCTCGCCCAGGGGTCCACGTTCCAGGAATCGCTCGACCCCGTCGCTGCCCGCGCGCACCTGGTATCCGTCGCTGACGTAGCGGCCGTCGTCGATGCAGATGCGCCAGCGTCCACCGCGCGCAAGGATCGCGCCGTTGGTACCGAGCAATCCCTCTGTCAGCTCGAACACCGGGTCGAGCTTCGCACCGCCCCAAAGGGAAGCGAAGCGCGCGAGACCGGAGTACAGCTCGACGACCGTCGTCCCGCGCGCGTCGCTGAACTGGGAAACACCCTGGGTCCAGGCATCGCTCGCCCCCATCGACGGCGCGTCACTCTCAAAACGTTTCTGCGCAGCTTCGAGAGTCGCCACTCCAGCGACGATGAACAGTTCCTTACCGACACGTGCCACCTGCACGCCTTCACCGACGGGACCGTCGCCGGTCACGCGCAACAGCACGCCCCCCACGCCGTTCCAGGTGAGCTCTTCGAGCGCGACCTCCTTGCCCTCCTCCTTGAAGCCCTTGCTCATCAGCTCGATCGCCTGGCCGGCGACCTCGGCCGAACTGAGGCTCAGCACGATCTGCATGCCGAAGGCCGCCATGATCTCGTCGCGGTTCGACGCGCCCCCCTGCAGGGCCGCGGGCGTGGCCTCGGTCGGCTGCAGCGAGAGCGAGACCGTCGAGACGCTATCCAGCAGACCGTCGAGCACCTTGTAGATCTCCCCGGAGACCTGGTCGCGAAACTGCTCGACCACCTTGGTCGTGGGATCCAGCTTCTCCACCCCCGTCAACGCACCGAGGGCCGTGTGGATGGCGGGGTCGGTCAAAACCTTGCCTATCGAAGTCGTCCACCATTCGCGCCGGGCGGCCGGGACGTCCGGCAGCTCGATGTAGACGATGCTGTCGGCCGGGTGCCAGGCGGAGTGCCCCTCGCCCGCAATCGTGGCGGCGGGAACGGACACCGTGGACGGGACGGTCCACAGGAGGAGCGGGAGGACACAGGAAGTGATCATGAGACTGGGGGGCTGGCTGGTGATGCTGGATACGCCGAGTACGGGGTGCGGCACCTTAACGGGTGCGCCCATGGCAGGGTGGGCTCGCATCGGCAAAACGAGCACCCGAACGACCTTTCGATAGGGACCCCCTTTCGTTCCGTACGGCGGCGGATTTTCGTCTCCCTTGCGGCCTACGGCCCCATCCCTATAATGCTGCGCCCTCACACAACTGCGCTTCGGTGACTGCGACTCGGGCCATATGCCCGTACTTGTGGCCACCGAAACGGGTGTCGGGCCGTAGAATCCGGTGGAGACCACTCCTTTGGAAGCTAAGCGCCTGACAAGCGCCACGGCGGCGTATTTTCCCACTAACTAGCCACTAAGTTCAGAACAAGCCTCCATGGCCAAGCACAAGACTGCCACCGAAGTCACCATCGTTCACGAGGAGAGGTCCAGCTTCGGAAAGCTCGTGGACCGACTCTGGAAGCCCGCTGCCGCGGTCGCAGTGCTCGGCACGGGCCTGATCGTCGGCGCTCAGTACAACCGTACGAAGGAGCATGATGCCAACGCCGCGCAGTGGGACACCATCCGGGCGGCGATCGGTGTCAACGCGTTCAGCGGCCAGATGGAGGGCACCGCCGCGGACCTCGAGGCGGCCCTCGGGAGCGTGGACGGAACGGCTCACGCCTGGGGTGAAGTGGCACTCGTGGCCGCCCTGGTCGAGAACCGTGACTACGACCAGGCCCTCGCAGCGCTCAGCCGCGTGCGCACGCAGGATCTGCCTGCGTTCAACGAGCAGCAGTTCCCGTTCAGCGAGGGTGAGATGACCCTCGCGGAGCATCTCGAGAAGTCGATCAAGGGCCAACAGGAGTGGGAGTTGTCCCGCACCTCCCTGTTCGAGAACCCGCCCGCTCCGGCAGGATCGCCCCGTGCACGGATCGAAACATCGGCCGGAACGATCGTCGTGGAGCTCTATCAGGAGGCCGCGCCGAAGCACGTCGAGAACTTCCTGAAGCTGTGTGATGAGGAGTTCTACACCGGGACCAAGTTCCACCGAGTTATCGCCAACTTCATGGTCCAGGGGGGTGATCCGAACACCAAAGAGGGTGAAGTCGATACCTGGGGTCAGGGTGGACCGGACTACAAGATCGATGCTGAAGAGAACGATCTGAAGCACTTCCGGGGCTACATGTCGGCTGCCAAGCAGCCCGGCGAGGAGCAGAGCTCGGGAAGTCAGTTCTTCTTCACGACCGGCGACGCCCTGCACCTGGACGGGCTGCACGTGGTCTACGGCCGCGTCGTCGAGGGCATGGATGTCGTCGATGAGATCGGGACCGCGGAGATCGACACCCTGAGCACGACCCGCGACCGGCCGGTCGACCCGGTGGTGCTGAACAAGGCAGTCCGGCTCGAGTAGGTCCGCCGCCACACCATCGGGGAATGTTCCACGTGGAACATCCACCTGCGGGCCCCAGCGCCCAAGACACAAAGAAGGGCCCGCGGCAATTGCCGCGGGCCCTTCTTCTTGGTCGACACCGGAGCTAGATCGTCTCGGGCGGCGCGAGATGCGCGAGCAGGCGATCCAGGTCCTCGCGCCCGTGGTACTGGAGTGTGATCTCGCCACGGTACCCTTCCCGGTTCTTGATCAGGACCTTGGTGCCCACGCGCTCGCGGATGCGGGACTCCATGTCGTTCACCCAGGCCGGCCGCGCCGCCGCGGGCTCGGTGGCCGTGCGCGGGACGGCGGCCTCGTTCAGCACGCGCACCCGATCTTCGACCTGGCGCACGGACAGGCCCTTGCGAACGGTGACCTTGAAGAGGCTGATGATGGCCTTCTCGTCCTTCAAGCCAAGTAGCGCACGAGCGTGGCCCATGCGCAGGAGTCCCTGGGTAACGCCCTGTTGCACAGATTCGGGCAGGTCCAGCAGACGCATGTGGTTGGCCACGGTCGCGCGACGTGTGCCGAGCCGCTCAGCCACCGCCTCCTGGGTGAGGCCCAACTTGGACGCCATCTGCCGGTAACCCTTGGCCTTTTCGATGGGATCCAGGTCCTCTCGCTGGATGTTCTCGACCAGGGCGAGCTCGAGCATGTCCCTGTCGCTCACGTCGGGTCGCACGACGACGGGGACGACGTCGAGTCCAGCCAGTCGCGCGGCACGCCAACGACGCTCTCCGGCGATGATCTCGTAGCCAGAATCGCGCTTGCGCACACAGATCGGCTGGAGGATTCCGTGGGTCTCGACGCTGTTGCGCAGCTCCTCGAGCGCATCGTTGTCCCACTCGGTCCGCGGCTGATGCAGGTTGGGTTGGAGTTTGTGAATCGGAACCTCTAGGGTCCCGGTCGTCACGGGGCCAGCTGAGTCTGGTACAACCCCGGGGTTCGCCGGGTTCGCCGGGGTCGGCGTCGCAACGGGACCGGGAACCGGATGTCCGGGGGCGATGTTGGAGGCGGTGCTGGACCCCAGGAGGGATTCCAGGCCGCGGCCTAGGCGTCTTGCCATTCGAGTGACCTCTGGTGACCGTTAGTGTTCATGGACTACCTACCCACAATATATAGTTGTCCCCGGTCATCGCCACACGATATCCGGCGGATGTCGCGGGTGCGTGGGGGACTCGGGTGGGGTTCGGGGTGACTCTATCGAGCAGTGGACTGGGGTGGGTCGTGGGACACGTCGCCCGCCATCCCCTCGCCTGGCTGTGGATCGCCGTCTCGACCGCGTCCTGGCCGTTGATCGTGCTCCTGGCTCCACGGGGCCTTACAGGCGGCCCTGCCCTTCAGACTGGCCTTATCTACGAAGTCGCATTTATAGGATTACTACTCGGAACCCTGGTGGGGGGCGCGCTCCTGGAACGCGGAGCGTGGTTCTTGGCCGGGGTTCATCCATTCCGCCGTCTGGGCCTCGAACTGAGCGCCCTGTTCGCAACCAGCGTCGTGCTCACCCTACCTGGCCTGATCCCGCCACTATTCCTTGGACGGGGCGCGGAGCTCGATCTCGAGGACTTCGTCCTGCGTGCCGGCCTCAGCCACCTGCACCTCTCGAGCCTTGTGCTGGTCCTGTTGCGAGTTCCTGTGGGGACGCCGGTGCGTGTCGCGGCTCTCATCGCGGCAACCTGGGTCTTGCCAGCGATCGCGAATCCTGCAACCTTTGCGGGGCGGTTCGTCACCACCAGCCTCGATGCTGGCCAGTACCTTATTCCGGCAATCGGAAGTGTTCTGGCAGACCTTGCATGGAAAGAGGCGCTTGCGCCGATCATGGGAATGCTCGGGGCCGCTCTCTTATTGCGACCACCGACCCTGATCCATGCGCTACGGAATTCTAGGTGACATCCACTCGAACCTGAGTGCCCTCCAAACCGTCCTGGATGCGATGGACGCCGATGGCGTCGACCGCATCCTGAGCGTGGGGGACGTGGTCGGCTACGGCGCCGCGCCGAGCGAGACCATCGAGCTGGTGCGCGAACGAGGCGTGCAGGTCGTGAAGGGCAATCACGACGCGGCATGCGTGCTCGAACTCGACATCACCTACTTCAATCCCTACGCGCGCGAAGCCGTCCTGTGGACCAACGCGAAGCTCTCGAAGCCCGAGATCGAGTGGCTACGCGAGCTGCCGATGACCTACGTCGGCGAACACTGCTGCGTGTCACACGGCACCCTCGCGACACCCGAGCGCTACGACTACGTGCAGACCACCGAAGACGCCGACCCGTCCCTGGACGAGATGCAACGCCGCGTCTGCTTCGTCGGCCACACCCACGTCCCGGTCACCATCCTACGCCTCAAGGAAGACCCCAGTCGCACCGGCTACACGACCGAAGACGAGGTCGACCTGGACGAGATCGACCGCGCCCTCGTCAACGTCGGCAGCGTAGGCCAACCCCGCGACGAAGACTGGCGCGCCGCCTACGGCCTCTACGACAGCGAAGCCAACCGCGTCTGGATCAAACGCGTCGACTACGACATCGACCGCGAAGCCGCCCGCATCCGCAAAGCAGGCCTACCCGACATGCTCGCCGACCGCCTCTTCCTCGGCGTATAAGCGAACGTACCGAGCCAGTGCAAAATCCGACGGCCATCAGCCATTAAGGCAGTCGCCGCATACACGCGCAACAGCCTCCCGGTACTCCGCCTCCCGTTGCATCCAAACCCGGTGAGTCGCATACCGCCGCTTGGCCGACGACTCGCTCAGGCCAACCCGCAGCCCGAGCTGCGCCCACCCGAGCGCCGCCACGTCGCGCAGTAACGCGACCTGCAGCACGGACCACGCATCGATCGACGCGCGCCCGCGCTTGATCCGCCAGGCCGGTCGCATCTCCGTGTATCGCACGCAAGCACCCATCACCGTCTCTACCGGAGCGCAGGGCGCACCCGGGCGCGTACCATCCGCAAGCATCGCCTTGCGCCGCATCCAGCGCGCGACCTGATCGGGAGCAGCGCCGACGAGATCGTCCAGGGGATCAGGTCCCGACGCCGAACGCTCGATACGCGTCTCGACGAACTGCATGGCGGACGGGGAGAGGGGCACGCCGAACACCTCCCGGTAGACGCCGAACGAGAAGCGCGAGACGTTGGCCTGGAACACGGCTTCCTGCTCGACCCAACCGCGCTGGAGCCAGCGCGGCCCGCGGTCAGTCGCGTAGTAACGTGCACTCCCGTGCGGATAGCGCTCCGGCGTCGAAACCATCCCGGCCACGACGGGGTTCTGGTCGATGTAGCGGACGAGCACCCTGCGGTACTCGAAGTCCTCCACCAGGCGCGAGAGGAACCTGCCCCGAAACAGCGGGCCGTCGCGGCGTGCGCGCCGGTTGTACCAGCGAACGAAGCGGTTCTGTACGCGCTGCATCGCGGACGAGAGGCGGCCGGCCGGGCTGCTGACGAGCATGTGAAAATGCGTCGTCATGATCGAGAACGCGTGCACCTCCAGATCGCCTGCTCGGACAGCCCGTGCCACCGTTGATAGGAAGTAACGCACGCACTCCCGATCCTCGAAGACCGGGCGACGAGCGATACCGCGGTTCATGACGTGGTGCCAGGCACCCTTGTGGTCCGTTCGTCTGGCTCTGGGCATCTGCGCGGTCCTCCTATCGAGAGGACTGGTGCAATCGGCGCTGGTGGCAGATGCCCGTCGAATTTTGCTCTGGCTCGGTACATTCGCTCGTCTGGTAGCATGTGGGGATGCACCACCGTACGAAGTTGTCGGCTCGGGTCTCCGGGCTTGCGTATCTGCTCATCTTGCCCGCGTTTCTGATGTTGCAGTCGTGCGTGTCGTACACGGCGCGCGAGCTGCGGCCGCGGGATGCGAGTCAGATGATGGCGGTCAACGAGAAGGACCGCATGTTCATCGGTGCGACCTATCAGACCGATCCGGGCTGGCAGAAGAGCTACCTGAGCCAGGTGGTTTCCGAGGACAACATCCTGCCGGTCGAGGTTCACATGCAGAACCTGAACCCGAACGTGGCGGACCGCGACTTCAGCTTCCTGATCGAGTCGGAGTCCGCGGTCCTGAGGCTCGCGAACGGGACCGAGATCAGGCAGATCAACGTGCGCGACGTCATTCGCAAGGCAGAGTACTCGCAGTTCCGCTCGTACTGCTGGGGCGTGCTGCTGATCGTCCCGGGCGTGATCGTATGGGCGTCGGTGTCCGATGCGAACGTCGCACTGGCCGATGACTACCGGGACAAGGTCCTTCGCAACCGGCGCTTCCCGGCCGGGAACGAGACCAACGTCGACAAGCTGCTGTTCTTCCAACCCCAAGCATCGCTGAAGAAACTGGACCTGCGCGACGCCAACCTGGTCATACCGGTGACCCGACGGGGCGGCGGCGAGACCGGGGTGCTCGAGGAACGCCGCATCCCGCTCACGCGGGGCAACTGATGAAACCGTATCAACGAGTCCTGCTCCTGGTCGCGGGCTTGCTGCCAGTGGCCTGCGCCTCCGTGGATCCGGCTCTGGTCGCCAAACGCGCCCGTGCCGAAAACGAGTTCACCGGCGGGAACTACATCGACGCGGCCATCACCTATAGCGATCTGACCGAGGCGGAGAAGGACGGATCGCGCGAGCGCCGTGACGCCCAACTGCGCTGGGCGTTGAGCCTCTATCGTGCCGGCGATCACGGCTACGCGAAGAACGCATTGCTGGCCATCGACCGTGACTCACTCGACGGCAACGACCGGCGCGCGGTGACCCTGGCGGTCGCCGGCTCGGCCCTGCACGAGGCGCGCGAGAAGAATCCGGTTCTGGTGGCGCGTCGGCCCGAGAACAAGGATGACTACGACTTTCGCCGCAACAGCGCCATCGTTCTGTTTCAGAAGGCGAACCAGCACTACAACGAGCTCCTGCATTGGGACAGCAACGACTTTGACGCACACCTCGGCCGCGCAGAGTGTTTCCTGAGATTGGCGGAGCTACAGGATGTCCCCACGTTCCTGCGCACGGCGGACAAGCACATCCGGGCCTGCAAACGCCAGCGGCCCGGCGATGTCCGTTGCATCTTCCTCGGCGTCCGCATCGGCCAGGAGAACCTGGGGCTCGCGCTCGAGAGCCTGGTCACCGAGGAGGTGTTCCGCGATCTCGACTCGAGTTCCGCAACGGACCTGATCAGCGCCCTGCGCACGGACCAGGCCCTGAGTCACGACTACCACATCGCGTATCGGGACGTCTTCCTCTACGTGCGCAACTTCCGACCCAACGGGACCGCGCAACGAACCAACGACGGGGGACTCTCCGAGTCCGCCCGGCGAGCCGAGTGGGTCACGGCCCTGGTCGAGATCCTCGACAGGTACCAGCGTGAAGGCCGCACGCCGCAGTCACTCTGGGGCACCGAATCCGTGCGCATGATCCGGGACTTCGTCCAGGAGTTCCAGCGCCGCTCCCAGGAGGGAACCGACCGCAACATCGAGCGCGCCGAGCAGATTGCACTCGAGCGCTACGACACCGAGAGCCTGGTAGAGGCTCTCGGTTTGCTCAAGAAGGTGGACAAGGAGGTCAGCGAGGGCAATCGCAAGTACATGGACGTGCGCAAGAAGGTGCAGACGTCACTCGTCAAGTCCCTGCACGACAGGGCCGAACGGCTGGTCGATCTGCAGGAGTGGGACCTGGCCGAGCGCTGCCTACAGCAGTCCGCGGCAGAGATCGTCGAGGAGTGGTGGGATAGCGTGTCCGGCACGACGGGCGACATGCACTCCAAGATCACCGGAACCCAGGAGCGGCTCGTGGCCGTGAAGCGCCAGGTCTCCAGGCTCAACAACATCGAGTCCTTGATGCGCGACGGCGATGCGGTGACCGCCGGCCATCAGTTGACGGATGTGCTCGAAGATCTCCCGCTGACAGCGGGCGCGCTACGCGCTCGTGCTGAAAGCCTGCTGATGGCGGTGGACAAGGGAGAGGTCGCTCTGCGCATCGTCGAGTTGCAGGAATCCGCGGCCGACCTGACGGGTCAGGGGCGGGCGGAAGAAGCCGTCGCGCCCCTGCGCGAAGCGTTGGACATGGCGGGTGAGTCCGGCTGGCGGGACCAGATCGTCCGCGACCTCAGCCTGGTGCACTACGGGAACGGGCAGCACGACGACTGCCTCGACGTCTTGCACACCGAGGGCTTCCATCGCGAGCTGCGAGACGACCTCCTGATCGGTAAGTGCTACTACAGTACCGGGCGTTTCAACTCCGCCAAGGAGGCCTTCGCCGAGCTGCAAGAGCTTGGCCTGTACAGCGATGTCGACCTCGAGACGCTCGAGTTCGCCGGCCTCACGGGCTACCAGTCCGAGGATTATCGCCAGTCCAAGAACCTGCTCGGGCGCCTGCGCGAGCGCCTCGACGATGACCAGGCTTCCGAAGAGGTGATCGCAGCGCTGCTCGATTCGAGCCGCCGGCTCTATCAAGAGTGGGCCAGGTCCTCGGACCGCGAGCAACGTCGCGAAGAAGCCACCGAGCTGCTGACCATGATCCTGGACCTGGATCCGGCTGATCTCGAGCACCGCCAGCAGATGGGCTTGCGCAGGTACGAGATCGCGATCGCTGAGAACCGCGACGACCTCTTCCGGCGCGCCTACGACGATCTGGTCGCGGCGCACACGGGCGGTGTGCTGCTCGACGACCCGCAAGAGGTCGAGATCTTCGGACGCCTCACGGCTTGTTTCGGAGACCTGATGCCCCTGGCGCAGGGAAATACGTGGACCTACTCGGGGCCCGACGAACAGCTCGTGCTGACCATCGAGGGGGACTACCTCGAGCAGCGGCGCGGCTTTCCGCTCGTCTCGACCATCAGCCGGCCCGGCGGCACGGCCGTCGAGAGGGGCCTCTTGCGCAAGGAGGATGACGTGATCGAGCGCGTCTTCGGACAGGGCAAGCGCGAGCAGTACCCGATCCCCCTGCGCGCCCCGACGTCCATCGACCAGAAGATCATCTACACGAGCAAAAACGCCCGCTACCGTTCGACCGTCACCGAGACCGGCATCCGCATGACGATAGACGACCAGGTCTTCGAGAACTGTGTCAGAGTCGTGATCGAGCCGATCGACAAGGTCGGTGCTGCAATCTCGGAAACCAGGGACGAGCTGATCATGGCCCCGGGCGTCGGGATCGTGGAATGGAAGAAGGGCGACCGTCTCTACCTGCTGCGCAGCTTCGACGTCAGCGGTCCTGGCGGAAGGCTGTAGGGCGCGGCCCGCGCTGCGTCAGTGACCCGGCCGCGGGGCTAACGCGCCACCGCACTCGCACTTGCCTTCGAAGTCGAGGTCGGTGCTGTGGAACGTACGCAGGCACAGCGGGCACTCATACATCGCATGGTCAGCGCAGTAACGCGCATCGCCAGCGAAGGCGCCGTTGGAATCCTTCGGGAGCGCGTCCTGCTCGCACCCCTCAAGAACACAGCCCGGCACCGGACCGGGCAGCAGTACGGCCGTGCCGCCGATGGGCTCGGCCAACCAGCGCCAGGCGCTACCCGGTAGAGCCACCAGTACCGTCACGAGCAAGGCGCACACGACGATCAACCAGCGCCAGCGATGACCTGCGATCCGTGGCTCCGACTCGGCGCCCAGGGCTAACGTCATCTCCGTGGAGTCGCGCGATGACAACGTCGGGGCGGTGGGGTCGGACTGGAGCACCGGATCGTCCGGGTGCCCCGGATGCATAGGTCCCAGCGAGGAGTACGGAACGATACCGGACTCGCGCCTCATCAGATCCGTGCTCTGGATGCAGAACAGGCACGGCGAGTGCCGACTCTTGGAGAGCGCCTGAGGCTCGACGGGGGACAGGTACTGGTGCAGCTTGCAGAAGTGGTAGTGCGACACCGAACCGAGCGAGCTATCGGAGTCGATCCCGTCCAGGATCGAACGGATCTCACCGAAACTCTGAATCCTGTCGTCCGGCTCCTGCTCCAGGCAGCGCTGGATCAACGCCCCGAACGGACCACGCACGGACCCCGCGCGCGCGGGATCGAACGCCGGCGCGCCGGTGACCATCCACGACAGCGTCGCCCCATAGGAATAGATGTCGGAGCGAAAATCCGCATCCACGCCGCGATGGACCTCGGGTGCCATGTAGGCCGGCGTGCCGATGCGCGTGGGTGAATCTCCTCGGTCCGCCAGCTCGCGCGTGATACCGAAGTCCGTAATCTTGGCGGTCAGCCGCTCGGTCTCCCCATGGATCAAGACGTTCTGCGGTTTCAGGTCGCGGTGCACAACCCGGTAGCGCGAGTGCAGTTCCTCCATGCCACAGGCGATGTCCCGCGCCCACTGCAAGGCATGGCTTGCATGCACCGTGCGGCCCTTCTCGACGACGCGATTCAATGGAAGCCCGTTGATGAACTCCAGACACAGCATGCGGTGGTCGCTGTTGAACGTCAGTGCGCGTACCAGGTGCAGATTGGTCGTGTTGTTCGAGATGTGGATCCAGGTCCGCACCTCCTTCCCGAACAACTGCAAGCGCGCGTCGACATCCCTGGCGCGACCATCCATGCGGACGGTCTTGATCGCGTAGAGCTCGTCCGTGTCGCTCTGATGGCAGATGTACACGACGCCCATGCCGCCCTGACGAACGTCGAGCACGCGATAGCCGCCAGGTAACAGGTCTCCGAGGTCGTAGATGCGCGTTGCCACGCCCCAGAATGTACAAACCCAGGCCTGGGAATCCGATTGCCTGAGCCCCGAAGGGCGTCGGAATTTGCGCTGGCCGCGCGTGGCGCTACATTGCCCCCATGGCTGACCCGTCAGTAGAGAGCCTGCTCCAGATGGAGCTGTCTACACCCGGCAACGTGTGAAATCCGACGCCCCATGGGAAGTTCATGGCGGAGGTACTGGCAGCCAGCAACTTCGTGAACGGGCAACGTGTACTGGAGCTCGGCGCTGGCACTGGAAATCAGACGATCGTGATGCTGCGACAGGGCGCCCGCGAGCTGGTGGCGACCGAGATCCGCGAGGAGTTCCTGGAGGCGACCCGCAGGAACATCGCGCGCAACTGCCCCGACGCCGACAACATCGAGTACCGCGGCGCAGACTGGCTCGACACGGAGGGCCAGTTCGACGTGCTCGTCAGCAACCCGCCCTTCTGCAAGAGCGGAAAGCAGAATCGGCGCTACTTCATCGACTCGCTCGCGCTGGACGGACACAAGCGACTCGTTCCGAGGGGCACGCTGCTGATCGTACAGTCATCGATGGCGGACCTCTCGAAGACCCTGATGCAGCTCGACGACAATGGCTTCGACGCCCGCGTCATCGACCGCACGCGTGGCCTGTTCCGCGACTACTACTTCGAGGACAAACAGTTCATGCGCGAGATCGAGGAGGTCGCCGACGGCTACGAGCTGGAGCACGGCAAGTACTACGAGTGCTCTTCGTGATTGCGGCGACCTTGCGAGAATGGGGCCCGGTAGTCGGGGCACACCTCACCCCCGACGAGTAGCGGGGTGCCCTCTCACTGACGGCAGAGCCGCCCGTCGTCGCTGAACGTTTCGAAATCACTGCGGAACGGGTTGATATCGATCCCACCGCGGCGCGTGTAGCGCGCGAAGACGGTCAGAGAGTGCGGGCGGCAATGACGCTTGAGGTCCGCGAAGATGCGCTCGGCACAGTGCTCATGGAAACCATCGTGATTGCGGTACGAGACGATGTAGCGCAGCAGGGCGACGCGATCGATCTGCGGGCCGCGATAGCGGATGAGAAGCGTCGCCCAGTCGGGCTGGGCGGTGATCGGGCAGTTGGTCTTCAGCAGGCGGGAATGCAGCGTCTCGTCGACGTCAGTGCCGCCGGCGATGCTGCCTTCGAGCAGGCTCGGGTCGAGCTCGTAGGCGTCGATCTCGATGTCCGCGTCGTCGATGCACTCTCCAGCGGGAGTGACGATCGACGATAGGTCTGCATCAGCGACCGGGGTCAGCTGGACTTCCACGCGCGCGCCAATCGTCCGCTCCAGGTCTGCCGTGATCACGGCTTCGACGGCGGCCAGCGACCCGTGGCGCGACCCGTTCAAGGAGCTGAGGTAGAGCTTCAACGACTTGGACTCGACCAGATTGGGTGAGCTGGCCGGGATCCGCAGGCGTGCCAGGGCCACGACCGGCTTACCGAGGGTGTTGAGCCACGAGAGCTCGTACGCATTCCAGACATCGACCCCGTCGAATGGCAGGGGGTTCGCGAGGCCCAGCTCCCGCCGCTCGTCGGCGCGTGGGACTCCGACCAGGATGGACGGCGAATACTCGCGTGGATAGAACGTGGGCTTGCCCAGGGGGAGGTCGATGGACATGGCTAGCCCGGGTTATTCATGAGCCGCGAGGCGAAACGCCTCGATTCGGCCCCTGCCGGTGCTTGGCGAGCATTGGACCCGCAGACGACCTTGTAAGATCGTCGAGGACGCCAATGCTCGCAAAGTGCCGGCAGGGCCTGAAAGGACGGCGAAGCCGGCCGTTCGTGGGGTTTCGTCCGCGTGGTCATGAATAATCCGGGCTGGAACTCTCGTCGGCGCGTGCTGCTCGTTCGCGCCGGGGTGAGGATACGTCGCTCTCTGCCAAAGCGTAGGGCGCCGATCGGATTCCGAGTCTGGTGGCCACGCAGGCCGTATGCGAGACTTCGCTGCTTCATCAGGGGTCCCCGCATGTCGAGCAATGTCTTCGTGGCCGAATTCGCCCGCTACCAGCGCCTGGTCCTGAAATGCGAGCCCAATCGCGCTGATTCGGCTTCTGGCGGTGCTTCTCGCGCGGTACATCGGATGCCTGCAACCGCAATCCGGCACACAAATAGCCTCCGCGCCCTCAGCCATCTGGCACCACACGCGACGCGCCCATGAATGACGTCCTCTCGACCACGCCGGTCTTCACCAACGACGCGGTGGTCTTTGGCTTCCTGATGGCCCTCTTGATGCTGGTCTTCCAGACCGCATCCAATCCCAGGTTCAAGCCCTTCTACCGCGTCATGCCGGCGCTCTTGATGTGCTACTTCCTGCCATCACTGCTCAACACGCTCGGCATCATCTCGCCCTCCTGGATCGACCTGCCCGCGGCTCTGGCGCACCTGCAGCAACTCGGGCACGACACATCCGCCGTTCTCAACCTGCACGACCTCAAGCAGTTCGTGCTCGAACAGCAGCTCGACGAGGACCAGTTCGCTCCATTCATGGGTGAATCGCGCCTCTACTTCGTCGCCTCACGCTACCTGCTGCCAGCGAGCCTGGTGTTGCTCACCCTCAGCATCGACCTCAAGCAGGTCCTGGGCCTCGGGCCCAAAGCGCTGATCATGTTCTTCACGGCCACGGTGGGGGTCGTGCTAGGCGGGCCACTCGCGATCCTGATCGTGAACGCATTCGCACCGGGCGTGATCCACCCTGCCGACGGCGAAGAGGTCTGGCGTGGAATGACCACCGTCGCGGGCAGCTGGATCGGAGGTGGCGCAAACCAGGCCGCCATGTACGAGATGTGGAACTCGCCGGAGAACCCGATCAGCAGCAAGATGTACGGCATCATGGTGACGATCGACATCATCGTCGCCGAGGTATGGATGGCCTTCCTGTTGCTCGGTGTCGGTCGTGCAGCCAGCCTCGACAAGTGGTTCAAGGCGGACTCCTCCGCCATCGATGCGCTCAAGGATCGCATGCAGGCCTTCACGGACAAGGTCGCACGCATTCCCGATCTGCGCGACGTGATGACCATCCTCGGAGTCGCCTTCGCCGCCACGGGTTTCTCGCACATGTGCGCGGACTGGATCGCGCCATGGATCAGCGAGAACGCCCCGGGTCTCGAACGCTTCAGCTTGACGTCTGGCTTTTTCTGGCTGATCGTGACGGCGACCACCATCGGCCTGTTCCTGTCGTTCACACGGGTCCGTAACCTCGAGGGCGCGGGCGCTTCGCGCGTTGGAAGCGTCTTCATCTATATCCTGGTGGCGACCATCGGGATGCGCATGAACATCCTCGAGATCTTCGAGAACCCCGGGCTGTTCCTGGTCGGCCTGATCTGGATGCTCTTCCACGTGGGCCTGCTGGTCGTGGTGGGCAAGATGATCCGCGCGCCCTACTTCTTCCTGGCGGTCGGCTCGAAAGCCAACATCGGCGGCGCCGCGTCCGCGCCCGTGGTCGCAGCTGCTTTCCACCCTTCCCTGGCGCCGGTAGGCGTGTTGCTGGCAGTGCTCGGCTACGCCCTGGGAACCTACGGTGCGTGGCTGTGCGGCGTGCTGATGTCCTGGATCTACTGATTCGGCGGCACGACCATGTCGGCGTGGGCGGCATCGAGCGCCGCGAGCCCGGCCTCGATGCGCGCCAACCTCGCGCCGGGTGGACCGGCGGTCGCATTGGCAAAGGCCGACGCGGCCAGCGTCAGCTGGTCGACGGCAACAGGATGTAATCCCACCGGCGTCAACACGGAGCGCGCGTCACGGCACTCGACAGCCGCAAGGGCGATCACGCGGTTGCCCACGTCGTGATTGCGCACACCTGGAGCAAAGTACGCCGCCGCGCGCTTCGCGTAGCCCCTGGCGGTCTTCACGTCATCGGCCGCAGACAGCACCCGCAGAAAGCGGCCCAGTTCGGCGATCTCCTGCTCCGTAAGGTTGATCTCGAAGCCCGCCGCCTCCGCGAAGTCCGGTGTCGTGTAGAAGCGCACGGCGCCCTCGATCGTCGGCTCGAGCCCGCTGTTCGGGTTGATGTTCAGGTTGGAGTGGAACGACGGCATCGTACTCGCGGCCTCGATCACGGACTGCGAGTTGAACGTGCGCTCTCCGAAACTGTGGTCCTCATTCGGAATCATCGACTCGAAGTCCCCCTGCGGATTGGTGCCGAAGCCGGCGTCCACAGGTCGCCGCTCGCCCGTACCATCCGGCTGGCGCTGCGTCGTCAGCTCGACGCCGGTGTTCTGCAGAAAGTCACCGATTCCGATGCCCCCGAAGTTGCTGCTCGATCCGCCATTCCGGTGGCACTGGTTGCATGACGGAAGGCCCGTGAAGTGACGCCGACCCGCGTCCGCGCCGGCGTCCAGGAGCTCGCGTTCAACGTTGATGTCGTGCTCGCGCCCGATCGACAGCATGAACGCCTCGAGCGCGTTCAGCTCTTCCGGTGTGGGGAGGCGGAAATCCTGCCCCGCAACCCGGCCCATCGTGAGGGGGAAGTGCTGGGTGACGGCGCCGTCCGTGAACTCGCGCAGGGAGCCCGTCCCCGTCGAACCGTCGCCGCTCCAGCCCAGCAGGTGCACGAGTGGCTGGTCCAGGTTGGGTGCCGGCTCGATCGTCCGACCGAGCCCGAGCAGGTGCTGCACGCCGCGCATCACGAAGCGCCGTGCCGTGTTCCCGAATCCATCCGCGTTGACGACGATCAATCCGAAGTCGCGCATGAGGCGCGGGTTCTCGAAGACCAGGCCACCGTTCTGAGCCGAGTCCAGGGCTGGAAGTTGCTCCGCAATGAAGAGCGGATGCGTCGAAGGAAGGCTCGCAATGAACTCCGGATCGATCGTGAAGTCGTTCTCGGGCGGATGGCAGGTGCCACAGGTACGCCCGTTGCCCGCGAAGGTCTGGCCGAAGAAGATCCGTTCCCCGATACCGACCAGTGGGTCGAGCTTGGCGTCGGCTCGTTCCAGGAGGCCTGCGGCATCCACGGTGAGCGGCACACCGCCGACCGTGGCGGCGCGCCGCGTCGCCACCCGTTCGAACAGCCCCGGCGCTCCGTGCAGGAGGCTCTCGGTACCCAGATCACCGCCACTCTCGACGACCACCAGCCGTTCGAGCTCGACCGATCCCATACCGGCCGTCCGTACCTGCACGCGCCCGGCACCCTCCACGAGCTCGACACCGCAGAGCAGGCGCGCGGCGGAGTCGCCCTCCGGATAGGGCACCAACCAGAGATCCACCCGCCGGCGCCCCTCCAGACCGCTCAGCTCGACGTCGAGGCGCGCGGCGACCCTATCCACGCGCGCGACACCCCGGGCGGAGGTCCGCTCGGCGGACCGGGCTTTCGACCACGCGAGCGGAAAGGTGACCTGCAGGGCCTGGTCCGAGGCGACGTTCCAGCGCTCGAAGCGGCGCTCCAGCTTCCCGGAGTCCCCGACGACCGGTTCCGCCCTGGCGAGATCCGACTCGTCAGCCTGCGCAAGACCGGCGGGTACGAGGAGGACGGTGGACAGTAGTGTCATTCCGCACCCGAGGAGCGTGCGAAGTCGAGCGGTTCGAGGGATGAGGAACATGGCAGCCAGTGTCAGGATGGAAAAAGGAAGGGCCGGGAGTCATACCGAGCAAACCCCGTGCCGACGGTCGCCGCCCGTCGGCCAGCTGGCGCGTATGGCCACGCGGCTTGCTATCCTGCGCTGGCCCCCAAACACGAATCCGTACGACTCTCGCACGGAGCCACGGAGATCACGATGCCTCGCTCCCGCCTCACTTGCCGCCTCCTGACCGTCGCCGCGGGAATCACCCTGCTGCTCGCCTGGGCGCCCGTATCGCTCGCCGCGCCGGAACCCACCCGGTCGAGGGTGGAGAGCTCCGCCAGCGAATCGAAGATCGAGATCGGCACGACCTTCACCCTCGAGTCCAAGGCGCTCGGCACGACTCGCAACGTGAACGTCTGCCTGCCTCTCGGTTACGAAGACGGCGACACGAGTTACCCGGTCGTCTACCTCCTGGATGGGGGAGTCCAGCAGGACCTGTTACCCGTGGCAGGATTCGCGGCCCTCGCCACGCTTTCCGGACAGTACGAGGAGTTCATCCTGGTAGGAGTCGAGACGATCAACCGGAGCCTGGAGCTGACAACACCATCCGAGGTGCCCTACGACCTGGAGGTCATCCCACTCAACGGCGACGCTCTGAAATTCCGGCGCTTCGTGGTCGACGAGGTGCAACCCTTCATCGACGCACGCTTCCGCACGTCACACGAGACCGCGGTCCTGGGCGAATCCCTCGCGGGTCTCTTCATCGTCGAGACCTTCCTCCGTGCGCCGGAGAGCTTCGACCACTACATCGCCGTGAGTCCCTCGGTCTGGTGGGAGGGCAAGGCCCTGGCGCGCGCCGCCGCCGATCTGCTCGCGGCACCGGGCTTCCCCACGGACCGCTCGCTGTACCTGACGGTTGCTGACGAGGTCGACATCAAACCGCCGCTGACCGAGATCGTCAGCGCCCTGACGGACCACGCCCCGGCCGGCCTGACGTGGTGGTACGAACCGCTGCCCAACGAGCACCACCACACGATCTACCACCCGGCCACCCTCGACGCCCTGCGTCGGATCTTCGCACCGGAGTAATTGCACATGGAACGCGTGTTCTTGAACTGGAATGCGGGCCTGCTGCCGCGGGTCGCAGAGTGGCTGATCGAGCAGTTTGGCCCCGACATGGATGGTGTCGTCGTCGCACTACCCGGTGCACGCGCCGGCCGGATCCTGCAGGAGTTGCTCGCGCGCGAACTGGGAGCGAACCTGCGGCCTCCGCTGGTGCTCACGGTCGGTGCGCTCAGTGACGAGCTGCTCAAGGTCGAGGGCGCTGCCGCCGGTCGTCTGGTTCGCACCCTGGCCTGGGAACGCGCGCTGCGCGAGCTGCCCGAGGATCAACTGAGCACATTGATCGCGCGGCCGCCGGCGGCCGATGACCGTCAGGCATGGAGCGCGCTGGCCGAGGAAGTGCGTGGGTTGTTCGGCGAGATCGCTGCCGAAGGCCTCGACTTCGAAAAGGTGGCGGGAAGCTCGATCCTCGAGCAGTTGCCGGGCGAGATCGCTCGCTGGCGCACGCTCGGCGCCGCGCAACGGAGCATGGTCCGCTGCCTCGAGGACGTTGGCCTGCACGACCCCCACCTGGGGCGCTTGGCAGCGATCGATGCCGAACGAGTGCGCACCCCGCGACACGTTGTGCTCGTGGGTGCGGTCGAGATGAACGCGTTGCTGCGCAGCGCCCTCACGGCCTGCCAGTCCACCCAAACGAGCCTGGTGCTCGCGCCCGAGGCGGAAGCCGACCGGTTCGACGCCTTTGGCTGCCTCGTACCGGAGCGCTGGACGACGCGCACCTGCTCGCTCGCGCTCGACCACTGGCATGTTGTCGACCGCCCTGCCGATCAAGCGCAGGCAGCAATGCGCGTCATGGCCGGGTGGAACGCCGAGTATCGCGCAGAGGAGATCAGCATCGGGCTCGCGGATGCGGAGGTCTCGCCCTATGTGAAGACACGTCTTGCCGAAGCCGGGATACGCGCCCGGGATGCGGCCGGAGTGGCGATGGCGCGCACTGCCGCGGTTCGGCTGCTGACCGTGATGGCTACGTTCACACGTACGCGCTCCTTCCGCGACCTGGCCATCCTGGTGCGCCATCCGGACTTCGAGGCCGCCATGCGGCGCATCGATCCAAAGCTCGAGCCGCTCGCCACGCTCGACCAGTACCACGGTAGCCACCTGCCGTGGCGCGCGGATGGAGAGTGGTGTGCAAATGGAACCGACGAACACGACCTGGCGCTGCGTCGCCGCATGCACACACTCTGGGAGACCGTACGAACGCTGGCGGGCGAGTTGCTCGACGCGGAAGCAGCCCCGGTGCGCGAGCAGGCTGCCATCCAGCGTCGATTCCTCGAACAGGTCTACGCAGGGTGTGACCTGGACCCCGGCGAGGAGGGTGATCGCCTCCTGGTCGCGAGCCTGCGTTGCCTGGCCCAGGGCCTGGAAGAGCTCGAGAGCCTGCCGGAGAACCTGGCGCCGTCGGGCCCGATGGCGGACTCGATCGACCTTCTGCTACGCCTGGCCTCGACGCGTAGCAACGACGTTCCGCCAGCCGCTGCGCGAGCGGAGGAACCGACGATCGAGATGATGGGCTGGCTCGAGTTACCCCTTGACGACGCGCCCGCGCTCATCGTGACCGGGTTCCAGGATGGGAAAGTGCCCGAATCGGTACGCGGCGATGCGTACCTTCCGAACCGACTGCGCCGGGACCTGGGCCTGGTGGACAACGAGAAACGCCTCGCGCGCGACCTGTACGCGACCGAACTGCTCGTGCATTCCCGGGCGCAGGTGGCCTTCATCACCGGGCGCCGCAACATGGCCGGCGACCCGCAGATCCCCAGCCGCGTGCTCTTCCACTGTGAGGAGAGCGACGTCGCAGCGCGCGTGCGCCGCTTCCTCTCCGGGCACAGTGCCAACACCGCGCGCGTCGAGAGCAGCGACGACAAGGCACGTGCCCTGCCGCGTGGCACACCGGTGGAGACGCCCGAGGAGATCTCCGTATCGGCCTTCAAGACCTTCCTCGATTCGCCCTACGCCTACTACCTGAAGCATGTCCTGAAGCTCAAGACGCTCGACGATCGCGCCCAGGAGATGGACGGCGCGGCCTTCGGAAACCTCGCACACGAGGTGCTGCAACGCTTCGGTCAGGACGAGAGTGCGCGTGAGGAGCACGACGCGGAGAGGATCACGGCATTCCTCAGCGACACGCTGCGGGACCTGGGCACGGCCGTGTACGGGCGCAGGCCGCTGCCCGCGATTCAACTGCAGCTGGCGCAGCTCGAGTTCCGCCTCGGGGCCTTCGCAGCCAAACAGGCCATCCGGCGCGCGAACGGTTGGCGCATCCATGCGGTGGAGTGGGAGCCGAGCGGGGGGTCGATCGCGTTCCCCGTCGACGGTAAACCCATCCAGCTGCGCGGCCGCATCGACCGCATCGACAAGCACGAGGCCAGTGGCGCCTGGGCCATCTGGGACTACAAGACGGGCGAGATCGTGAAGAAACCGCTGAACGCACACCGCAAGGCTGGCGGCACCTGGATCGACCTGCAACTGCCGCTCTACACGTACCTCGTTACGGAGTTGATCGGCGATGCAAAACCTGAAGAGCTGGGTTACATCGCGGTGGGTCGCGAACGCAGAAACGTCGGGTTCCTGGACGTGGGCGACTGGCGCAAGCCCAAGGATGATGGCGCAGACTCGGACGAGGCCCTGGCCAGCGGCCTCGCGGTTGCCGCTGACATCGTGCGCCGTATCCGCGCCGGCGACTTCTTCGAGCTGGATGGCTGGCAACCCTACGACGAGGTCTTTGCGGCCATCGGTGGAGTGGGTCTGGTGGGGCTGTCGGCAGCGGCCGACGTTGAGGACGCGCAATGAACGGCCTCGGCAATGAGCTGCTGCTCGCATCGGCCGGCACCGGCAAGACCTACCGCCTTACCAATCAGTTCCTGCGCCTGTTGCTCGCCGGCGTCGAGCCCGAGCGCGTGCTCGCGACCACGTTCACGCGCAAGGCGGCGGGCGAGATCCTGGACCGCGTGCTAGAACGACTCGTCAACGCGGCGGACAACGTCGAGGGCCTGGAGAACCTGCAAGAGGCCCTGGAACGACCTGCCTCCGGCCCCGACGCCCTGACCAGCGAGCACTGCAGCGCACTCCTGATCCGGTTGACGCGCGCTCTCGACACCTTCCAGGTGCGCACCCTCGACTCTTTCTTTGCACATCTGGTGCGCATCTTCGCCCACGATCTGGAGCTGCCACCCAACTGGTCCATCGCCGATGAACGCGAGGATGACGGCCTGCGCGCCGGCGCCATCCAGGACGTGATGGAGAACGTCGAGCACCACGAGATGCTGGAGCTGCTGCGCGACCTGCAGAAGGGCGGCGCCAGCCGCGGAGTGCAGGCGACATTGCTGGCCCGCACGCAGGCCCTGCGCTCGATCGCAATCGAGAGCACGGAAGGCGCGTGGAGCGTCCTGCGCCGCGACACCTCCGCGGACGCTTCGGCGTACGCGCAAGCGGTGGCCGCACTTGCGCGCGTTCCACTCGCCACGACAAAGAAGGGCGCCGAGGTCGTCAACTGGGTGAAGTCGCGCGACAAGATCCTGCGCGACCTCGAGGGTGAGAACTGGGGCGATGTCTTCACGAAGGGACTCGGTCTCGCCTCGCTGAAGGAGGAGCCCATGTTCTGCAAGCATGAACTCGAGCCCGATATGCTGGGCGCGCTGGAGCCGATCGTTGCGCGTGCCAAGGCCGAGGTCCTGAACCAGCTCGTGGCTCGCAACGAGGCGCTGCACACGTTGCTGCAACGCTTCGAGGAGCGCTACGCCCAGCGCAAGCGCGACGCGGGACGCTACGGCTTCGATGACCTGCCCATGGCCCTCGCGCCGCGCACCGCCCGCGCACAGCTGTTCGATGAGCGTGAGGCCGAGCTCTGGTTCCGTCTCGACGGCCGCATCGATCACCTCTTGCTCGATGAGTTCCAGGACACCGCTCCGATTCAGTGGCGCATCCTGGCGCCGCTCGCGAGCGAGATCACGAGCAGCGGGGACGGCGAGCGCTCGTTCTTCTGCGTGGGCGACCCGAAGCAGTCCATCTACGGCTTCCGTCAGGCTGAGCCGCGACTGCTCCAGAACCTGCACAAGCTGTTACCTGGTCTCGAGGTCGAGGCCATGGATAAGAGCTACCGCTCGTCGAGCATCGTCCTCGAGCTTGTGAACATCGTCTTCGGTAGCCTCGAGAGCAACCGCGCCCTCGCAGGCGCCGACCTCGGGCCGATCCAGCGCGCTGCCGACGAATGGGGGGCACGCTTCAGTACGCACCACTCGGCGCTCAAGATCCCTGGCGCCGTGCAGGTGGTCGAGGCCGAGGAGCCCGCGGAGGGCGAGAGCAAGCATCTCGCCAACCTACGCTCCGCCGTCGAGCGCGTCGTGCAGATCCAGGCGCAGGCGCCGCACGTCGAGATCGGCGTGCTCACGCGCGTGAACAAGAACATCCCGTTCCTCATCCATGCGCTGCGCCAGAAGGGGATCGACGCCAGCGGAGAGGGCGGCAACCCGCTCACGGACTCGGAGGCCGTTCTGGTCTACATGTCGCTGCTGCACCTGGCCGACCACCCGAGCGATAGCGCGGCCGCATTCCACGTCATGACATCGCGCCTTGGGAGCTACATCGACCTGCCGCTGGAGGCCGATCGGGACGCCGTGCGCGCAAAGGCGCGCTGGTTCCGTGGCGAGCTGCTGCGACGCGGGCTCGGCGCGACAACCGAGGCCCTGGCTGCAAGGATCAACGCTGACCCCGAGTGGTCTGCCTGGGACAAGACCCGCTTCGCGCAACTCGTCGACCAGGCGCACGCCTTCGAGCCACGCATGTCGCTACGCGCCAGCGAGTTCGTGGACCACCTGCGCAGCACGCGCGTCGAGGCCCCCGGCGGCGCACGCGTGCGCATCATGACCGTTCACGCCTCGAAGGGTCTCGAGTTCGACGCCGTCGTGCTACCCGAACTGCAGGGCCTGCTGGTCAGCAAGCGCGATGAGTATCTCGCCTACCGCCCGGACCCGACAGGTTTGATCGAGGCCGTGATGCTCTCACCGGGCAAGGATCTCCTGAGCCTCTCGCCCGAGCTCGAAGTGCTCTACGACCAGGCCACGGGCAAGATCGTGGAAGACAGCCTGTGCAACCTCTACGTGGCCATGACGCGCGCCAAGAGCCGCCTCGAGCTGATCCTCCCGTGGCGCGACCCCGAGCATGATGACACGGACAAGGCCCCGACCTTTGCCGCCGTCATCCGCGCGGCCCTGCCGGCGGCCGAGCTGCTCGAGGAAGATCCCGACGGCGTCCTCTGGCGTTCTTCCAAAAACGCGAGCGAGGGTACGTGGGCTGCGGACGCAGGCGACGAGTCGACCGGGGCCAGCGGCCCGGGCGAACCTGAGCGCGAGCTCGTACTCGCGCCGAGCAAGGCCCCGCGCTTCACCCGTCGTGGCGCAGCGTCCCGAAAGGACGCAGGGACCACTCTCGCTGCCGTCGACCTCCTCAGCTCGGGTATCGGCGCCCGGGTCGGAACCCTGGTGCATGCCATCTTCGAGCGGTGCGAGTGGATCGAGGACTTCGAGTTCGCTGACTCCCAGCTCGAGGGCCACGGTGCGACGCGCGAGGTCATCGCCGTCGCCAGGAAGATCGTCGAGAGCGCGCTGGACTCGAAGGAGATCCGCAGCGCCCTCTCGCGCGCCGGGTGCGCGGCTCCAACCGGCGCCGACCTGCGCGTCCAGCAGGAGCATGCCTTCTCCATGTTCCTCGACAACGACAGCGGACAACCGACGTTCTGGAACGGCGCCATCGACCGCCTCGTCATCGCCGAAGAGAATGGTCAGGCCACCTGGGCCGAGATCATCGACTACAAGTCCGACGCGGTCAGCGAGGCGAACCTGGCATCGCACGCCGAGGACTACCGGTCACAGCTCGAAGCCTACGCTCGCGTGGTGTCCGCCCAGACCGGGCTCGCAGCCGACCGAATTCGCCTGCGTCTGGCCTTCCTGTCGGCCGGGCGTGTGATCGACATCACGTAGCGGCGAAACGCAGGCGCATCCCCTTAGCAGCCCGTGGTGAAACTCACGACCCGCTCAAATCCGCCAGGCTCCGCCCTGGCGGCGTTGCGCTTCCTCCGAGTATCCACGAATACGCGTCGTCAGCGCGCCTTGCCAGATCGAACCCTGACGGCTTCGAGCCCGCCGTGACTTTCACCACGGGCTGCTAAGGGGATAACCCGTGCTCACGCTGGGCCGCGCCCACCGGGCGCACGTTTTTGCGGTTTCCCTGCAACGGATCGGCCGCTTCAGGACACCTGGGTGGTGACGCGAAGAGCGCGCAACCCCGGAGCCAGACTCCGCGCATGCGGTAGGATGATGCCCCTGCCGAACACCCCATTGAGATCCGCCATGAACTTGACCTGCCGCACGGCCCTCGCACTTGCCCTGTCCTCCTCGATCGCGATGGGGCAGTTGATTGATCTAACCGCGCAAGACCGCTACGTCGTGGCGAGCGCGGACGAATCCGGTGGCGGCCAGATGACCGACATGGACAGCGCCCCGGACTTCGGGCACTACGTGGCCCAGGTCAATGCCAACACGTTCGGCGGGGGCGGTGGAGGCATGAGCGCAGCCTCACAGGACTCGCAGATCCTGGCGGACTCGTTCCTCGCTTCATGCATCCAGTCGTCCAGTGGCTCGGCCGGCTCGGAATCGGTCGCCTCGATCGAATTCAACGTGTCGGTCAAGGTCAACTTCGAGGTCTCCTCGAACTACAACAGCTCCGACGGCGGCTTCTTTTCCTACCAACTGGAGGATTCCTCGGGCCAGTACATCAGCGCCTGGTTCGGAATCGCCGAAGGCCCCCAGAGCATCAACCACGTCGGCCAGCTCGATCCCGGCAGCTACAGCATTGAATTCAAGTCATCGGGCGGCGGCGGCTACTCGTTCGCCAGCGCGGACTCGGTGTTCCAGCTGAGCACCTTGTCGGGTGCCTACTGCGTGGCCGGCGCGAACTCGGCCGGTTCCGGTGCAAGCCTCGCGCTCGGCGGCAGCCCGAGCATCGCGGACGACAATTTCCGCCTCGAAGCGAGCGGCGTGGTCCCGAACGTGTTCGGCCTCGCCTTCTACGGCCCGACCCAGATCCAGGTTCCCTTCGGAGACGGCTTCCGCTGCATCGGCGGCCAGACCTACCGCGTACAACCCCCGGTTCAGGCCAACGCCGGCGGCAACCTCTCGAAACAGATCCGTTTCACGAGCGGTCCCGCGTCGTCCGGCGGCAGCCTGATCCAGCCCCAGAGCACCTGGAACTTCCAGCTCTGGTACCGCGACCCGATGGGTCCCGGTGGAACGGGCTACAACACCAGCGACGCGCTCTGGGTCACCTTCTGCCCGTGAGCGCTCACCCGAGGTCGAGCGCACGGATCGTCTTGCGGTCGCGCAAGTAAAGGGTCGTGCCGACCAGCGAGGGCGCGCTGAAGCAGTAGCGCTCGCTGATCTGTATCCGTGAGTGCACCTCGAATGAATCCGGCTGGGCGCTGGCGAGGGTGAGCCAGCCGTCCTGGTCGAGCAGGATCATCCTCTCGGCGCCGCGCAGGCATGTGGCGACGGGGAAGCCGTCCTCGCGCCACAGGCATTCGCCGCTGTACATGTCCATAAGGCGAATGTACCGAGCCAGTGCAAAATCCGACGGGCATCCGCCATTTTGACAGACGCCCGAGCCGTCAGTGCGCCTGGACCAGCGCAGGATCGACGAGCTGGAAGAGCAGCTTGTCGCGCGCCTGGAAGATGAGCGGGCAGCGGTTCAGCCAGTCGTGTTCCTCTTCGTCAGCCCAGACCGGACCGACGGAGGGGTAGTGATTGCGCTCGAGGGCGACCTCGCTGACCACCAACCAGCGTGCGCCGGTGGCGCGCGCGATGGAGAGCAGTGACGCGTCGTCATTCTTGAGCGGGAGCACCTGGGGAGAGACCAGGGCGCCGACGTCGATCACGCGATGGTCGCTGACGAAGCCAAACACGCCGATCTCTCCGATAAGGACGGGGTTGTCGACGGTGGGGCGCCCGGCGAGTTCTTCGTTCAAGGCCTCGGCGCAACGGCCATAACCCGCCACGTAGGACTCGAGCAATGGCGCGCGCTTCAAGACGAGCCCGACGGATGCGATCGCGAGCGTGCACGCGAGCGCGCCCACCAGACGAACAGGGGGCACGATCCAGCGCCGGGGCCACGCGGGTTCCGCGGCGAGCAGCAGGGCCACGGACGGCGGCACGGCGTACCAGGAGGCTTCGGTAGCGCCCTTGCCCACCAGGTAGAACGTGATGTAGGTCAGGTAGAACACCAGCCATGCGCGACTCGCAGAAGTGCCCGCGCGCACGTTGACGCGCACGATCCAGAGCACGGCCACGAGGGTCGTCGCGGCGATGGCGATCGGCAGGGGCGCGGGCAGGTAGTCGACAAAGGGCAGGAACGTCAGCCGCGGCAGGGCAAGTAGCGCTGCGCTGGCCGTCGCAAGAGTATCGTAATGGGAGGAATTCCAGCCACTCTTGGCCACCATGGACTGCGGCAGGACCGCGCCGTAACGCGTCAGAGCGTAGGTCATCCAGGCCAGGACCGGAGCGAGCAGCAACGCCAGGGAGGCCGGCCGCACGAGCTCGCGCAGCGCTGGCCGCCAACCCGAACGTGAAGCGGCGGCGATCAAGAGCGCGGGAGCGAAGAGCACGCCCTCAGGCCGCGCGACGATCAACCACCCGGTCCAGCCAGCGGCGGCGCGCAGGCGTCCGTCGAGAGCCGCGGTCATCGCACCGACCGCCAACCAGACCACCATCGGGGTTTCCATTCCGAGCAACTGGTTGTCGACGAATACGGGCGACCAAAGGAAGACGAGCACCGTCAGCAGGCGTGTGCGCGCCGGCAACGCGCGCGCGATGCGCCAGGCCGTGAGACTCCACAACAGAATACCGAGACCGATCACGAGCTCCGCGATCCAGGCGCGGCCGGCGATCGCGTACAGGCCGGTTGTGACGAGGCCCCACAGCGGCGAGGTCACACCGAACACCGCTTCGCCCACGTTGTACACCAGTGCACCGGTCTCGTTCGCCATGCGCGCGTAGCGCAGGGTGATGTACGCGTCATCCACGAGGACGAACCCGGTCACACCGCCCGCCAGCGCAAGGCGCAGCAGCGCGGACACGAAGATGCACCAGCCGCAGGCGCGCAGGGTGCGACGATCGTCCATGGACTCAGATTGCATATCGAAGCGGCGCTGGCGCCTCTCGTACGGCGGGATCTTGCGTCGGCGCGATGCCATAGAACTCGGCCGCGAGCGCGGTCTCGATGCGACTCCAGGAGAAGCCCTCCGCAACCATCCGACGGGCACCGTCAGCCCAGCGCCTGCGCGTCGGTCCGTCGGCTTCGGCGAAGTCGTGCAGCGCGCGTGCCAGGACATCGGGCGTGCAGCTCGCAAGGGCGAACCCGGCCCCGGCCTCCGTAACCTCGCGTGCCAGTCCGGTGCCCTCGGCGACCACAAGGGGCAAGCCGAGGGCCGCCGCTTCGAGCACGGCACCGGGCTGACCCTCGTGCCGTGATGGGTGTACGAACGCGTCGAAGCCCGCCACCGTGGCGAACTTGTCATCGCCGAAGAGTGCGCCGACAAAGACCACGCGCGCTTCGATACCCAGGGCGCGTGCACGCTGTTCCAGCGCCTCGCGGTCCGCGCCATCGCCCACCAGTACGAGCGTCCCGGAACCGTGTTCGGCGTAACGGGCAAAGCCATCGAGCAGCACGTCGAGGCCCTTCGTGTGCGCGCTCAGCCGTCCGAGGAAGCCGAATACGGGTCGCTCGAGACGCAGATCCTCCGGACTTGCCACCTCCAGCCGGTCCTGGCCATTCGGCACGCGCACCACTCGCGTGGAACCCGCAAGGCGTGCGACGTCGGTCGCCTCATCGTCATTGAATGCCTGCACCGCCCTGGCTCCGGAGAGCAGGCGCCGGTCGAACAGCAGGATCATCACGCGCTTCATGAACGCGCGATGCTCGAGCGCTGCTGCCCGGTAGGCACCGTGCGGAGTGAAGCTGTAAGTATGTCCCGCACGCTCGATGCGCCGTGCGGCGAGAGCCATCTCGGGTAACAGTCCGCCATGCAGATGGAACACGACCGGTCCTTCGCATCGATCGATCGCTCCCGCGATTCCGGGATCCAGCCGCAAGCGCCAGGCTCCGCGCTTGAAGCAGCGCAAGCGGTAGGGGCGCGGACTGGTAGGTGCATCGGGGGTCGGAGTCATGCCCCAGACCTCCACGTCGCGACCTGTGAGTACCTGTGCGCTGGCGAGTTGATGTACGACGCGATTGACGCCGTTGGCGCGCTCGGGGTTGGCCTTGCCAAAGACCAGATGAACGATCCGCGTCGACGCCGGCATGGGTTTCCGCACGGGCGAGCACGTGAGAGCTACGTACCGGCGGGCGAATTCGTCGACGTAGCGCGCGACGGTGAACTTCTCACGTTGCCGCGCACGGCCCGCGACTCCCATCTGGCGAGCGCGCTCGGGATCCGCAAGCAAGTCGCCGATGGCCGCCGCGAGCGCCGTCGAGTCGCCAGGCGTGACCAGGGTGCCGGTCTGGCCATCGACGATGATCTCCGTCAAGCCGCCGTGGTTCGCCGCGACGACCGGCCGCGCCAGGGCCATGGCCTCGACCGCCACCAGGCCGAACGGCTCGGGTCGGGTGGAGGGAACCACGCACAGGTCCGCGGCGGCGTAGAGGGAGGCCACATCACCCCGGAAGGAAACGCGCTGCACGGCCGCCTGCAAGCCCAGGCGCGCCACGTGGGCATCCAGGTCCTGTTCGAACTCGGCCTGTCCGGGGGGCGCGTCGCCCACCAGCACGTAACGCGCCCGCGGATGCCGGTCTCGCAACGCGTGCGCCGCATCGACCAGCAGAGACTGACCCTTCCACGAGTTGACACGACCCACAAGCAGGACGAGTGGCGCGTCCTGCTCGATGCCGAGTTCGGAGCGCACCCGGGCGCGGGCGTCCGCGCTCACGGACAGGCGCGACCCGTCCACACCGTTGAGAATGACCGAATGGCGCTCGGCAAGAGGCGCGTACCAGCGGTCGAAGCACGACCGGGTCGCGCGGGAGTTGGATACGACCTCGTCCGCGAGCCACGCCATGAGATGTGCATAGGCCCGCGTGAGCCAGCGCGGTCGCTCGAGGATCTCGTGTACGTGCCAGAGATGCCGTACTGGCGAGAGCTTCGCTCCGAACGCACCCCCGAGCACGACCATCGTGTTGGTATGCACCAGCGACGGCCGATGCTTAGCAGCGAGCCGGCGCACGAAGAGGACGCTGCGCGGAATGCGCCAGGCGAGCGAGAGCAGGCCCCGCGGTCCAAGATCACCTCGGGCACCGATACCGAGCTCGCCCACCTCGACGATGGCTCCAGCTTGCTCCAGAGCATCCGCGAGCACGCCGCGACGCGGCAGCGCAACGACGGCTCGCCAGCGCGCTCGATCCAGGCCTTCGACGAGCTGCAAGAGCGTGCGATCGGCGCCGTACAGTTCCGCAGACGGGTGCAGGAACAGCAAGGTGGTCGGCATGGGACTCACGCGGCCTGCTCCTGATCTGCACGCTGCTTGAGAATGCGCGCCGGCACGCCGCCCGCGATCGAATTCGCGGGCACGTCCTTCGTGACGACCGCGCCAGCGGCGATGATCGAGCCCTGACCGATGGTCACACCCGCCAGGACGGTCACGTTCGCGCCGAGCCAGCAGTCGTCTTCGATGACGACGCCCTCGCGCACGACACCCTGACTCTTGATCGTGGCCGTCGGGTCCTCGAAGACATGGTTCTCGGGCAGGATGACCACGCGTGGACCGAACATCACGTCGCGGCCGATCGAGACGAAGCCCGATGCACCGATCCATGAGAATGCGCCGATGGCGGTACCGTTTCCGACCTCGAGGCCTTCGCCGGGCTCGTGACCGTAGTAAGAGGAGGGGCGGATGGATGCGCCGCGACCGATGGTCACGCGATCGCCGAGCGTGACACCGCGCCTCGACAGGCATTGCACCTCCGCGAGCTCCTCGATCTTGACCCCGTGGCCGACGCTGAGGTGCTGGGGATCCAGGATGCGAGCCCCACGAGCCACGAGCAGCGCGCCGCCCGCGTGCTTGACCCGCAGGCGCCAGATCAGACCGCGCGCCAGACGACCGGCGACGCGCACAAGGACGTCGAAGGCCTCGCGCTCCGAGAGCTCGACCGGCGCCGGCTTCCCGTCGCTACCGACCGGCTTCACCAGGCGTGCGTAGATGTTGCGGAAGAAGCTCATCACGCCGCCCCCGACAGTGAGGCGCGGTGCGCGATCGCGCGCGCGTAGATCTCGTCCAGGCGTGCTGCCTTGGCCGCCCAGCTGGTCTGGGTTCGAGCCCACGCGAGGGCATTCTGGGCAAGGGTGAGCCGGCGTCTCTCATCCGTTGCGAGATCGATCAATGCCTCGCCCAGCCCGGCGGCAGTCACCTGCGGATCGTCGGAAACGGGCACGCGCACTCCGCGTTGCTCGCCGACCATCTCGCCCGGTCCTCCGAAGTCCAGACACACGACGGGATTGCCCGCGGCCATGGCTTCGGGCACGACCATTCCGGCTCCCTCGAACGATGGAAACAGGAACACGTGCGCGGCGTGCATGGCTTCGATCGCCTCGGCATGGGGTAGGTTACCGCGCAACAACACGTCTTGTTCGATCCCGAGTTCCTGCGCGCGCCGTGTCAGCTCCGATCGTAGCGGTCCGTCGCCGAGCAGGGTGAAGCGCGCGGGCAGCCGGCGCCGGAGGTGAGCAAAGGCTTCCAGCGCCAGGCGCGCGCCCTTCAGGTCCACCAACCGGCCTGCGAACAACACCTCGAACACTCCACCCGCGAGCACACGGGGCGCGACTTCGGACTGCGGTGCGGTGCCACAGGCGAGCATCTGCACGAGCTTGTGCCGATACTGCGCGGGCACGCGGTCACCGAACTCGCGGCCCAGGGAGAGGATCACATCCGCAGCCGCGAGCGTGCGCCGCACAGCAGGGTCGCGCGCGAGCAGCGTCTGACGAATGCTCGCCTTGACGCGCTCTCCCACGCGGGCACGCGTATCACCGGCGGTCAGGTACGCGTCCGGCACGCGCGGGTGTTGCCCCACGGGGCCCCACACGAAGGGCTTGCCGGTACTCGCCAGGCCGGAAGGCACCCAGCTCGAGGCAAAGGTCAGGTGGTGCACGACATCGAAGTCATGCTCCCGGTCGAGGCGCTGCGCAAGGCAGGCAAGACCCCGTTGCCAGAGGTAGAAATAGGGCACCGCACCGCGTCCGCCGCGTTTCCAGGAACGCGCCCAGCGTGGCAGATCGTAACCCACCACGCGCAGGTCGATGCCCTCTTCGGACGCGCGGGATTCGATCGCGTCGACATTGTTCTCGCGCGTGATCAGGCACAGCTCGTGAGCGCGCGCGATGCGACGCGCCCAGTTCCAGCCGATACCGGACTCGGAGCCCTGGTCGGGCTCGCAGGCGTAGGCGCTGGCGAGGACCTTCACGCGCCCACCTTCTGGCGCACGCCGCCGAGCTCCCTGGTCACACGGCGCGCCAGTTCGAGACGCGCGTCTCGAAGCCAGTCCACCTGTGCGAACGTGGGGCGCTCGATACGGTGCAGACCGTCGTCGAGCATGGCCTGATGCAACAGGTAGAGCGCGAGGTGCATGGGGACGTCGTGCGCGTCGATGCTGAGCCTCCTCAGGTAGGCAGCGAGCGCGCCGGCGCAGGCGCGCTGCACACACGCGAAGAGCTCCCGGGGCGCGACGTGCTCGACCAGCACGGCGGTCTGCAGGATGAAGTGGATCGGGTCGAAGAGCGCGGGCGCCTGGGCCAGGTGAAACTCCCAATCGAAGGCACGCAGTCCGGCCGCGGTGTGCACGATGTTCCAGGGCGTGAAGTCACCGTGCGCCGCCGCGCAGACGAGCTCCTGTTCAGCAACGGCGCGCAGAGCCAGGGATAGCTCTTCGAGGGCCAGCGCCAGCGCGCGATCCCTGGGCGGGGAAACGGCGAGCTTGCGGATTGCGGATCGATAGACCTGGACCTCTCCGATGGGCACGGCTGCCGCATCCACCGTCAGGCGCGCGAGCAGCTCGGTGTGCTCGGGTCCCAGGTGATCCCCGGAGCGCCGCCCGTTCAGGTCCTCCATCCACAACCAGGCATCATCGTCGCGATCGATCAGTCGTGGGGCAAGATCGTCACGGAGTGCGGCCATGGCGTCGCCCTCGTGCTGGATCCGCTCGCGCGCATGTGGCGTCAAGGGCAGCTTGGCTACTCCGAGTACCTGGCCGCGGGCATCGACGGCACGCGCGACGGCCTTGCGCACCGGACCGGGCACGCCGAGCGAGAGTGCAACCTGGGTTCCGCGGCCGGCCAGGCCGGCGATGCGCGGCGGGCCGCTCGAGCCCTTGGTGGCGATGACCAGTTCGTCCAGGCCAAGTCCCGGCGCCAAGCGTGCGCCGCGGCGCAGGACCTCGCGCGCCACGCGCCAGATCGGGCGTCCCCCGGGCAAGAAACCTGTGCCGCTGGCGAAGCCAGCTGCGGATCGTGGCAGCAGCGTGTGGCTTCCACCCGTTCCGGGCAGGATGTACCAGCGATCGACGCGCGTTGCTTCCGGCATGCGCGCCAGCAAGCGTGCAGCGCGTCCGGGACGAAGCACTCGCCCGACGCGTTCACCGACGTGCCTGGCGCGGTCGACCAGCACCAGCGCATCGCCCGCTGACCGCCGTGACCAGGCCTCGCTCAAGGCACCCAGGGCGATATCACCATCGAAGGTGTGCACCGACGCAGCATCGGCGACGAGCACCGGATACCAGGCCTGGCTGGCGAAGGCCGCCGCGCTCACGCTGCGCCTCCGAGCAACGCGTCGAGCACGGCGTCGACGGCCTGTTCCACGGTGCCCTCATTACGGATCAGGTGATAGTGCGCTCCGCCAGTTGCCAGGGCCTCGTAGGCCGCGACCTGGCGGGCACTCTCTCGTTCGGTCAATTCCTGCTTGCGGGCCTGCACGAGCTCGGGCCGCGCGGTCACCACGATGACCGCATCGGGGCGCGGCACTAGCCCGGACAGCATGCGCACCGCAAGCGTGTCCGGCCTCACGCGGAAGCGGAGCGGGTCGACGTGGTAGTCGTCGAACCAGCGATCCAACAACAAGAGGCTATTGCGCCGGCGCCGCGGCAGGATGCGAGCCCAGTATCCAATTGTGTAGTCCAGGCCGTAGTAGAGTACGCGCAAGTTGGACATCAGCCGACCGGACGGTGCCGCCCGATGGGGCTGCGACCAGTCGCTCAGATCCTGGGTGACCCGGCCCATGTGTACGAGTCGGTCGAGCTGAGGAATCAGGCCCGGTCGGAGCTTGATGACACCGCTCTCGGAGCTGCGAAAGCATGGGTCCAGTCGCTCGCGCACGCGCTCCAGTACGGTCGTCTTTCCGGCGCCGTCGGTACCGAGGAACGCGACGGTCAGGCCGCGCGGCCGGTAGAGCGGGCGTACACGGGTCGCCCAGACCAAGCGCATGAATCCCGAGAGGCTGGCCAGCGGCGCGCGCATGAAACTTCGCCGCAGCAACGCGAAACGGTCGGCCGAGTGACCGGCGCGCATGGCGTCCGGGTGCTCAAGGCAACTCAAGATTCGCTCGGCGCGGGCTTGACCGAAGAGCCGAGCCCCGAGAGCAAGCGTGCCCGCGTCGTTTCGCAGTGCATGCAGCGCTCGACGATAGGAGGAGCGGACGCGCCCTCCGACCAGATGGGCGCCGAGGACGTCGGCCCAGGCTCCCGCCGCAGCATCGGCCTGGGGCAGGCCGCGCGCGTCTCGCGTGTCACCGAGTAGTTCGTCGGAACCGAGGAACGGCACGCCGAAGCAGGTCTCACTCACGTGAACGTCGAGGTCGACGAGGTGATGACTACCGTCCTCCGTGCGTATGTGCAGGTGGTGCTGAAGCAGGTCCGCGACGCGATGTCGCGACCGAACGCGCGCGCCGTGCTCGCTGCAAACCTGTTCGAGTGTCCTGCTGAAGAGCGCGAGGTCGCGCGCGCGTACAACCATGTCCACGTCTCCGCCAGGACGCAGGGCCGGTAGATCCCGGGCACCGCGCTGGAAGGCGTGCGCCGCACCGGCCATGTCCAGTTCGCGCGACAGGTCGATGATGACCTGCCCCAGGGGCGAAGCGGAAGCCGTACGCGCCTTGTTAGCTGTCGACCCCAGTTCCAACGGGCTCTTCCGCAACGACGTGTGCAAGCGAACGAGGGGTGGGCGGTGCTTCGGGCTCAGGCATGTCTGCGCTCTCGAGCGGGGTGCTGGCCGGTGCGGGCGGTTCGAACTGCCAGCCACGGCCACTCAGGACACAGACGCATGTGCGTATCAAGATCCACACGTCCGTGCGCATCGAGATGCGTTCCAGATACTCGATGTTGAGCGCACACTTGCGATCGTAGGCATCGACCTCCTGGGGCGCGTAACCCTGAATGACCTGCGCGTAACCAGTGACGCCCGGGCTGATCACGAGACGACGCTCGAATCCGGGAATGCGCGCCTGGGCCCAGGATTCGATCGAGGTCATCTCCGGGCGCGGGCCGATCAGCTCCATCTCGCCACGCAGGACGTTGATCAGCTGGGGCAACTCGTCGATATGCGTGTTGCGAAGAAAGCGTCCGAAGCATGTCACGCGGCAGATATCGTCCGTACTGCCAGGTGTGCACCTTGAGTCAGGTGCCAGGTCACGCATGGTCCGGAACTTCAGGATCATGAATGGCCGACCGTTAAGGCCAACGCGCTCCTGAATAAAGAGGATCCGACGCGGATCACGGAACAGCGCTAGATTGATGAGCGCCACGCAGAGACCGATCGGCGCCAGCATACCGATCAGCATCAGACTGGTCGCGTAAGAGAGCACGGGCCGCACGCGGGCGACGTACGTGCTATCGAGGAGTGGCAGCTTGTTCGTTTTCGCCTTGATCATGGCTACCCGAGCCCAGGGGACGGACTCCGGCGATCTGGATATCGAGAACCCTGTCCGGTAGGTGGAGATCTAAGTCTCAGATCGCGGCGGATTCCCGCGACCGACACGCCCGCCTGCGCGCAATACGGATAGAGGGCAAAGCTGAAGAGCATCACCACGTTCGGGTGGCCGCAGATACCGAAGCCCGTCAGTCCCGTGACCAGAACCGTCAGTTGCAGGATGAAGAACAGCACCCAGGCCCGGTCGGGAGAGCTTCGGCTGGTCATCTGGCGAGCGCAGGCAGCCAGGGGTACCCAGCTGATGGCCAGCAGCAGGATGAGCCCGGGAAGGCCGTTCGAGACCAGGGCGAAGATGAACGTGTTGTGGGCGTTGTTCCAGTCCCGGCCATCGAGATAGAAGGTGCCCTCCGGACCCAGGGCCAGGTATCCGGCACCGAAGATCGGGTTCTCGAGCACCTGCCCGCGCAGCAGTGCAAGCCACAGGTCCGTGCGTCCGGTCGCGCTGGCCAGCTCCGCGACCGATCCGCCGCGCAGGACCCAGTCGACGACAAGATCCATGCCCATGACCAGCGCGATACCGATCGGGAATGCGATCGCCATGGCCGTCACTTTCTTGCGCAGATCGCCCTGGCTGAACGAGAGCCACAGGGCCAGCTGCCCGAGTATCCAGGTGATCATCGCAGTGCGCGAGCGTGCGAAGAAGACCACGAGCAAGCCGAGCGCAAACAGGATCCACGTCGGGCCCCGTTCGCGCAGATACGAACGCCCCGGAGTACGCGCCTCGCGCAGGGCATAGGTCGACCACAGGCTCAACACGCAGCCCGAAAATCCGAGCACGTTGGCCTCGATAAAGCGGTGGCCAAGGCGCACCCCACCGGGTCCATCATGGAATGCCATGAGCTCTGGTTGCAGAACCGCGGCCAGCAGCGTCGCCACACAGACCGGTACCGTGGCGAGACACCGCCAGCGCAGCACATCGCGCGGGTCATGATGGCGGTCCGCCTCGGTCAGCAGCACCAGACCGGCCAGGAAGAAGGTCGCCAGCTCGCCCAACCGCACAGCAGCCAGCGTCGCAGAGGGCGCGCGTACCAGACTTGCGACGGCCCAGACGAGAAACAGCAGCACCGGCCAGTTCGCCCGCACCGTGAGGCGCTCGAACCAGCCACGACGGCGCACGAGCAGCACCAAGAACCCGATACTGGTCAGCGCGCGCAACGCAGCCTTGATCGCGCTACCGCCGCGGGCAAAGTCAGCTACGGACTCCGCGCCTCCACCTTCCGGGTCCAGGGTCAGGAAGGGCAGAAACGCGAGGTAGAAGAGCAGATACGCCACGCCGGGCGCGCCAGAGAGCCTCCATGCAAGGACACAGCAGACGATGCTGGCCAGCAGGGTTGCCGTCATCCTCAGCTCGCTTCCCTGAACGAAGACGGCTGATCGTCGTCGTGGTAGCCGTAGCCGTACATGCGATCGACCGAACCACTGCCGTTGAGCACCGTACCCAGCAGCGGAGTCTGGGAGCGTCGCAACGTGGTCACGGAGGAAGCCAGGGCCTGCCGCGGAACGAAGTGTGCCCGGGCCAGGAGAATGACGCCATCGAGACCGGCCATGAACACGCCAACATCGGCCAGGGCAAGGACCGGCGGCACGTCGAAGACGACCAGGTCGTAGTGCTGCGTAAGCTCGGCCACGAGCTCTCGCATGGGCTGGCCACGCAGGGCGTCGATGCTCGTGCGTCCCGAGCGCGTGCCGGTGACCATCAGGTCCAGGCCCGGTTGGCCTGTGGACTGGATCGCTGTGGGCCAAGCTGTTCCGACGAGCACGTCGCGCAGACCGACCTCGTCGGTGCACTCGGGGAAGAAGCCCGTTGCCCGTCCGCGACGCAGGTCGGCATCCACGAGCAGCACGCGCTTGCCGGCGGCGGCGAAGGCCAGCGCCAGGTTGACGTTGGTCATCGTCTTGCCCTCCGACGGAATGGAGGAACAGACCGCGAGACTCTTCACGGGATGATCGGGATCCGCCGCGAACTCCACGCTATCGCGCAGTGCGCGGTAGACCTCGGCTTCGGGGGATTCGGGTCGGTCGCGCACGGGTGCGAAGTCACTCGCCAGGGAGCGCTTGAACAGACGTCCACGCGTGAGCGAGGGCAGGGTGCCAAGCGACGACAGACCGGTGACCTCTTCGAGTTCGGCGGCAGTGGTCACGAAGGCGCGGATCGAGTTGAGCAGCCAGGTCAGACCCAGGCCGAGCATCAGGGCCAGCACCACACCCATGACCAGGTTCGGCAAGAGACCCGGGCCGGCGGGGCGTAGAACGGGCACGGCGCGGTCGACGATGACGGCCGCGGGTAGGGCTCCCGCACGTTGTAGTTGAGCTTGCTGACGCGCCTCTAGCAGCACGCGCACGATGCTGGCGTAGGTCTCCTGGCGCCGCATGGCGTCTGCGAGAGCTTGTTCGGCGACGGGTAGACTCGCGAGTTCCGCTTCAGCCCGGGCCACGGCATCCGCAAGGCCTTCAAGCTGGGTGTCGAGCCCCGCCATGTGGCCATGGAGGTGTCCAACGACGCGGGCGGTCAGGTCGGCCAGCGCGGCGTCGAGGCGCGATCGCTCGGCGACGGGCCATTCTTCGATACGTGCGCGCCATGAACTCACCAGCTCGGCGTGGTCCGCAAGCGCCAGTTCGAGTCCCGCGAGCTGACTGCCGAGATCCGTGCGTGCATGCAGAAGAACCGCTGCGCGTGTCGCGACCAGTACTTCCAGATCCGGGTGTGATTCGGTGGCCACCTGCTGCAGCTCGGCGATCTCGGCGTCGAGCTCCGTGATGCGCTGCATGTAATGGGATGAGAGATAGTCGTCCGCGCTCACGAGCGTGGCATTCATGGCGAGCGTGTCCACGCGCCCCTCGTCCAGGGCGCGGATCAGGCGGCGCAGTCCGGCGACGCGCAGGCCAGACTGTTCGCCCCAGGCCTCAAGCTCCGTGACGCGCACCTGCATGAGGGACTTGTACGCACCCACATCGCTGCGTTCGAGCTGGGTCGCGGCAGTCGCCAGCTCTCCGATGGCACGCAAGTAGGCCAGGGTCAGGGCGTCGGGTAGATCGGCGGGCAGGCGTGAGAGCGCTTCAAGATGCCCCTCGTTCACCAGCTGCGCGGCTTCCTTGACGGTCACCCGCGCCAGCTGCAGCTTGGTGCGATCGGCCTCGTACTCCGAGAGCCGCCCGATGACCGCAGCCGCGCTCTCGGTGATGTTCAAGCCGCGCGCGTTGTCGCCTGCGACCTCCAGCAGATCCTTGCCCGCCTGATCGAGCAGCGCGCTAACGCGCTCCATCTCCTCGCCGAGGAAGACCATGGTCTGGCTCGCCGCGCGCCCCTCGATATTAACGGTCCAGTCGAGGTAATTTTGCACCAGCGCATTGGCCACGTCCGAGGCGCCATAGGGATCGGCCGACCGAATGGTGACGTCGATCACCCCCGAGTTGCGCCCTACCTCGCGCACGTGAGTACGCTGCATGAGGCTCGCGATCGCGTCTTCAAGCCCAACCTGGCGCACGCGGTAGCTCTTTCCGACGAACGCGCCCACGGGCGCGAGTCGCAGTGTGCCGCCGTCGAACTCAAGCACCTCACCGGAAACAAAGGAAAGCTCGACCTCGTTTTCCGGACCGGTAAGACCCGGCTCGCCAATGCGCACCTTGTCACGTGTAAGAAAGCTCACCGCCAGCTCGTCAGGGCTCGACTTGTCGCCTGGCTGGTACGTTGCGTGCAGGCGATGAGGCTGCGCCGCGCCGTGCAACAACCGCGCATACGTCACCCTGTCCTCGGGCCAGATATCCGTGGTCAGCCCCAGGGCGGCCGTGGAGCCGTCGTCCGAGAACGGTCGGGATAGGGACGCCGGCGCGGACCAGATCTTCGGCACAGCGACGACCTGCTCGGCCATCGAGCGGGAGCTGAGCAAGGCGATCTCGCGCGCCGCCGGCGGCGGTGCGCTGATCCCTCCCACGCCGCCGAGCCCCGCCAGGGCGAGGCCCGAGGTCGGCTTGTCGCGCAACATGAGCGTGCACTTGGCCTCGAACCGCTGGGGCTGCATCAAGGTCCAGAGCGCGACCATGCCAGTGATCACCACAACCGTCAGGCATATCGTGCGCCGCCCGCGGCTCACGAACTCCAGTGCATCGGCGAAGCCAAGCGTGTCTTCCGTCCTTTGGCGACTCGACATCAGAGAGCGTCCTGGGCCACGGCCAATGCCACCACCTGGTTCGTCGTGAAGCCGATGCCCTGCAGTACCGGCAGGATCTCGTCGTTGAAGACACCGGTGCCAGAACGCGTCACGAAGACCAGGTCACCTGGTCTGAGGAAGACCAGACCGGCCGCGTCGGGGGTATCGGCGTTGAAGAAGTGGATCTCGACCTCGTCCAGTCCATGGCGGCGCAGGAGCGCGACCTTTTCACGCATCGCGCCGGGCCTGAGTCCCTGGGCTGTCGCCAGAGCCTCGAGTGCGGTGATCGGTCTGTCCATCACGAACGCACCGGGCTTGTCAACGTGGCCGAGGACGTGGAAGCGATGCGCTCCGGGTTCCTGAACGGTGATCCCGACCTTGGGATTGCGCAGAAATTCTCCCAGCGCCTCCTCGATGGCCACGCCGGCTGCTTCGACCGTGAGGCCCGCGACCTGGACCGGGCCGGCGATCGGCAGGACCACCGTGCCTCCGGACGTGATGCGCATGCCGGATTCCGCGGAGAACTCCGGCCGGCCGTGAACCACGACCTGCAGCACGTCGCCGGAACCGAGCGCGAGCGGCGGCGGCAACTCTGCGTTGACCGACAGGCGATCGGAGGTGCTCTCGGGAAGAGGTGCTGCGCAGGCTCCGATGGCGAGTGCGGACAGCAACAGAATGGCCTTCATGGACGTCTTGGAAGAGTTGATCAAAACGGGAATTGGACCGCGGCCCACAGACCTCGGTTCCTGGGTCCATGCTCGACGTGTCTCTCGATTACCTGTAGAGGTATCCCTGCGTACTTGGGCCGCCATTACGGGGTGCCAGAGCTGGGCCGCATCCAGGTCGGCGGCGTCGAACTGCGAGAAATGTCACCAGGAAAAGCGCAGATCGTCCGACCCTCCATATATGGCGACCTGGATCATCGGTGACATCCACGGTTGTGCCAGCGAGCTGGCACAACTGCTGGAGCGATTGGCGCCCGGTGACGATGACGTGATCCTGAGCTGCGGAGATCTCCTGCACCGCGGTCCGGACCCGGTGGGAGTGATCGAGCTCATGCAGGCGCACAACATCCGGTTCGTCCTGGGCAACCACGAGCTTGTGGTGCTGGAACGCTTCGGCCACGCACCCGGATCGGTGGAGAGCGAAACCACGCCCGCCGTAGAGCACGCCCCGGACGCGGACATGCTGCGCGGCGACGGTGGAGAGCGCTTGCTGGGTGCGGATGGCGCCACGGAGCGTGTTGTGCAGTTCCTGCAGACACACTCGGGCTTCAAGATCGACGGCGCATCGAAGACCAAGCACGACCAGGAGTGGTGCCTGGTCCACGCCGGTGTCCGCCCGGGCGTTTCGCTCGCGGAGCAGGACCCCGATGACCTCGTTCGCCTGCGAAGAACGCGATCTGCCGGGCAACCCTTCTGGTATGAAGCCTGGAGAGGGCCCGAACTGGTGATCTTCGGACACACCCATTCGCGCGTGCCGCGCATCCAGCGCCAGGCGCGCCGGCCGGTCGCGATCGGGCTGGACACGGGCTGCGTGTACGGTGGCCGCCTGACCGCCTACTCACCGGAGCTGGATGAGTTCTGTCAGGTCGCGTCGGCACGCAACTACGTCACGCCGCGTCGGGTGGCCAGCTAGCCCGGATCGACAGTCGCCTGCTTCGATCCGCTCAGAACGAATACACGAGCTCGAAACCCAGGTAGGGGGAGGGGTCGAGTTCCGACTCGCTCGACGCGCTGCCGTCGGTCGGCAGGAGCGTCAGCTCACGCCAGTAGGCCACGCCGCCTTCGAGGCGCAGCTTGAGCGCGCGCTTGGGCCTCCACTCGAGCCCGCCGCCGACGCGGATGCTCTCATCGCGGAAGGCTGCCCCGCCCGTCGGGCCGTCTTCGTTGAGACGGTACTGGCGCAGGTCGTACTCGGCGGAGAGAAAGCCGCGCAGGGAGTCGCTCGCGTTCCAACCGAGCTCGATATCGGGGCCCAGGATCTCGAAGTTGACCGTGTCGGACACCTGCCAGTCGAAGCCAAGAAAAGGCCAGATCCAGGCGTCGTCATCCAGGCGCGAGAGTGCCGCGACGCCCGCCGCCAGGGTCAGGTTCTCCGCCGCCCGGTAACGCAGCCCGCCGAGTAAGCCGCCGGTAGCGCCGTCGGTCGCCTGCACGTTGTCCTCGCCGCCGAAGGTCACTTCCACACCCTCGAAGTGTCCGATGTGTCCAATCTGCGGTCGCTGCGCGTAGGAGAAGCCCAGCTGCGTGCGGTAGAGATCGTTGAACGGGGCTGCGCTGATGCCGCCCAGAGGCGGCGCGCCGGCGAAGCTGTAGAACGAGCCTTCGACGCCGAGCTCGGCCGCGAAGATGCTGTCGTCATCCGCCTGAGTGACCATTGCGCGCCAGCCGCCCCGGCGTGTTTCGAGGCTAGCCGCTCCACCCTCGAAGTTGCCGCCGGAATCACCTCGGGTCATCAGCTCGAGCTCGACCTTGGGTAGTTCCGAAGCCGGTGCTTCGAACACGGACCGTGGCAGGGAATCGACCACGCTGTGCAGAGGCGCCGGGCCGGCGACCCGGGCAGATGCGTCTAGCGGACGACTGTTCCAGCCGGCCAGTGCCGCCTTCGGAAGCGAACGCAGGCTCGCCTGCCCGAGAGCAGTCGACGGAATCAGAATGGTGGCCAAGATGGCGACTCGAAGCAGCATAAGCGCGTTTCACGGACCAAGGGCCCCCCACAGGCCTCCGTCCATGGGCCCCCCCTTCGGGCCCGCCTTAAACGTACCCCGCTTTGGAAGCGGCGGCCGTCGAGCCCGCTGGCACGCTATTCCAGCTCGCGCGCGAGCCGTTTCGTGGCCACCATCAAGAAAGCCTCGCGCAGGTGCGCCAGAATCTCGTCGTCACTGCTACGGGACAGCACGACCCCAATCCAGCCGCGTGGGCCCACGTAGGCCGGCCTGAAGTAGCGCTTCGGCTCGCCCGACACGAGCACCTGCTGCATGCCGGTCGGTGCGGGCATCCAGACCGAGACGTGCCCGTCGCCGTGGTGGTCGTTCGAGAACGTCGCGAACATTTTTCCCTTCGTACCAGCGCGATACGTCGGCGCGCCCCAGGCCTCCTTCTCGAAGGCCTCCGGGAACGTCATACAGAGCCGGCGGACGCGCGCATCGGGAGCCTCACTCATCCCCTGCAAGGTAATCCCCTCCGAAGCATTCGTCACGCGGCCGGCGACCGAATCCGAATCTTCACGTGGCGGCAGGCGCTCGCCGAGCTGAATTAGGTGACGGACCCGTTCGACGTCCTCCTGCGCAGCGGATACGCAGATGCCAACTGACGGGCAGGCGATCGATCGGTGGTCTCTTGATCAGGCGGCCCTGCGGAAGAAGCGCCCGATCAATCGCCCTAGCGCACCCGTCTGGGCTACGGCCTCGGGTTCAGGCTTGCGATAGACCACGCGCCCCTTCCCCTTGCAGCCGGAACACTTTTCCATGTCGATGCCGCCGCTGTTGGCGTCAGCCATGGCGGACATCACGTGGCCCATCCCGTGACAGTCGGTGCATTCAGTCATTTGCAGATAGTTCATGACCAAACATACCCTGCTGACCGCCAGGCAGGCCCGCATGGACGTATGCAGGTCCGCCTGCGCGCCGCTCTCGGCGCACCGTGCCTGACATTAGCGGACCTGTGCCGATGCCTCAGGCGTGCTGGGCGTTCCGGCGGCGCAGAACGAAGATGCCGCCGCCTAGCATCAGGAAGCTCATGAGCACCAGACCCCACTCCGACATGGTCGGCACGGGACCCACGGGCTGCTGCACCGTAAAGTTCAGGAAGGAATCGACGAAGTAGGCCGTACCGTTGACTGCGCCCGTCGTCGAACCGATCTGCATGTTGACGACCGATCCGGGGCCAGGGATGCCGCCGTCGACAACGCCGTTGAACAGGTCGGTATCGAACTTGGCCTGATACGTGCCCGGGCCTGACCCGAAGCCGAGCTGCGCGCCGGTCATGTCGAATTGACGCTGAACGCCATCGACGAACAGTTCGGCGACGATGATCAGATCCTCCGGCGGCGTCACGCCATCCGACACGTAGGTGATGTCGACCTCCGTGTTGTAGATCGTATCCCCGCCATCCGGACCGATGAGGGTCAGGAAGATGATCTCGCCATTGCCACTCCAGTCGTTCTGGTCCGGAAACGGTACCGGGAAGACGGGGTCGCCATTGTTATGTCCCGGTATGTGGTCCGCCGATGCCCGTCCGTTCGAAAGAGCTGCGACACCGACAAACGCCGCCAACAAGAGTCTTCCCATACGCATGTTCTGCCTCCGCGATAATCTGCCCAATACGATACGTCCCACTTCGCCCCCTGGCGCTGCGGCGTCTTGAACTTGCCCCAGCCTATCAGGTCTGTTCATTTCCAGGAGACCCACCCACACGATTGGCCGCAGCGGCTGGCCGGGGCCGATCCCTGGCACCGGCGGGTTGGTCCGGTATATTCTCTCCATTATGAACACGCACAACTGGATGCGATCCTCCGCCCCGCTGCTGGCCCTGGCCTTGGTTGCGAGTGACTCGACGTTCGCCTCCGATGAAGGTGCGACCGCATTCGTCGGCGCACGCCTCATTCCCATAACTGGCACAGAGATACCCGACGGTGTGCTCGTGATCCGCGCTGGCGAGATCGTCGCCGTCGGAGCCCGCGACACGACCCAGCTGCCCGCTGGAGCAACGGTCATCGACGCCACGGGTAAGGTGCTGATGCCGGGATTGGTCGATACGCACTCGCACCTCGGGGGAGGTTGGGCAGCGGATCGCTCCGCGCCCATCCAGCCCGGCGTCTCGGTGTTCGATGCGATCAACGTGCGCGACTCGGGATTTCAACGTGCGCAGGCCGGTGGGGTCACGACGGCCAACATCATGCCCGGTTCGGGGCATCTGATGAGCGGGCAGACCACCTACCTGAAGCTGCGCGACGCCAACACGATCGAGGAGTGGGTCGTGCGTGACGCAGAGGGCAATCCGATGGGTGGCATGAAGATGGCCAACGGGACGAACTCCCGGCGCGATCCACCGTTCCCCGGCACGCGCGGCAAGTCCGCCGCACTCGTACGCGAGAAGTTCATCGCCGCGCAGACGTACAAGGCGAAGCTCGAACGCGCAGGCGACGACCCGGAGAAGCAACCCGACCGGGACCTGGGGCTCGAAGCTCTGGTCGAGGTGCTCGATGGAACGCGCATCGTCCACCACCACACTCACCGCCACGACGACATCCTCACGGTCCTGCGACTGCGAGAGGAGTTCGGATTCCGCGTGGTTCTGCACCACGTCAGCGATGCCTGGAAGGTGGCCGACGAGATCGCAGCAGCGGGCGTACCGAGCTCGCTGATCATCGTCGACAGTCCGGGCGGCAAGATCGAGGCCCTGGACCACGACCTCAAGTCAGGTGGCGCCCTGGAACGCGCGGGCGCGCCGGTCGCTTTCCACACCGACGACTGGATCACGGACTCGCGACTGTTCCTGCGCATGGCGGCCCTGGCCGTGCGCGGCGGAATGACACGCGCGGGGGCACTCAAGGCGTTGACCCTGGCACCGGCCGCGATGATCGACCTGGAAGATCGCATCGGGTCACTGGAAGTCGGCAAGGACGCAGACTTCATCCTGCTGGACGGCGATCCGTTCAGCATCTACACGAAGGTACTCGGCACCTGGGTCGATGGGCAGCGCGTCTTCGACCGATCCATCGAAAAAGATCGCCTGTTCGCCGTCGGCGGGCTGGGCGCAGGACAATCGCGAGCTCACACCAGCTGCTGCGAGGACCGCGAGTGATGACCTTGAACTACAAACGCTACACGAGAATGGTCGGCCTGTTTCTGTTGCCCCTCGCGGCCGCCTGCGCGGCTCCGCTCGCCAGCGCCGCTGGAATCCCTGACGAGTCCTCGACCGGGAATCTGGCCGTGCGCGCAGAGCGCCTGCACACGGGCACGGGAGTCGTGATCGATGACGGCGTCGTCATCATTCGCGCCGGCAAGATCGTGGCAATCGGACCCGCTGCCGAGACACCCGTACCCGCGGGCATGCAAACGCAGCAGGCCGCTGTGGTCTTCCCGGGCCTGGTCGACGCCCACTCGGTCGTCGGCATCGCCGGCTACCTCAATCAGCCCCACGACCAGGACCAGCTGGAGGACTCCGCTCCGCTGCAACCGGAACTTCGGGCGCTGGATGCCTACAACGCGCGCGAGCCACTGATCGAGTGGGTGCGCTCCTTCGGCGTCACCACGCTGCACACGGGGCATGGCCCCGGGAGCGTGATCAGCGGCGAAACGATGA
>JBLHKW010000010.1:0-53587 GCA_047618565.1 Planctomycetota bacterium | reverse complement strand
CGAGCCGGGCAAGCTGCTCGAGTCGGGCAGCGAGAGCGAGTACCTCCTGCGCGACGTTGCGCACCTGATCCTGTCACTTCCGGAAGCCAACCTGGGCTGAGCGCGAGGATTTCATGAACCCTGAACAACTTCACCGTCGTTCGCTCCTGATGGGCGGCGCCGCCCTGGCGAGCTGCGCCCTGGCCGGTGCCCAGCCTGCGAGCCGCAAGCGCTGGCTCGAGGATGAGCGCGAGGACGATGGGCGCAACCTGGTCCTGATCCAGCTCACCGGCGGCAACGACGGCCTGAGCACGGTCGTGCCCTACGCGGACGATAGCTACCACCGCGTGCGTCCCACGACGGCGATCGACACGGCCAAGGTGCTCAAGCTGGACGACTACCGTGGTCTGCACCCGGAGTTGAAGCGCCTGCACGCGCTCTTCGAGAAGGAGCAGCTGGCCGTGGTCGAGGGTGTCGGCTACCCGGACCAGGGTCGCTCGCATTTCAAGTCGCTCGAGATCTGGCACACCGCGCACCCGCGTGGTCGCGTTCTGTCCGAGGGCTGGATCGGTCGGCTGTGCGAGGCCGCGTGGCCCGACGTCAACAACTCCGAGCTGGTCGTGCATGCGGGCTCCGGCGCGCCCTTCTCGATCCACTCGGAGATGCACCCGCCCGTGATGATCGCCTCGCCCACCAGCTATCGATGGTTCGGGGACGGTCGCAAGGCCGACGCATGGCGTGCCGCCGGCGGCGACGGGATGCCCGCTCCCGTAGGCGGCGAGGGCGCCACCCGGCGCAACGTACTGTCGCGCCTGCGGCGCGTGCTCGATGTTGCCGACGCTTCCTCCGTGCGAGTGCGGCGCGCAGCCGCGGCCTACCAGCCGAAGGCGGAATATCCGCATGAGACCTTCGCGGCCAGCTTGCGTGACATCGCAGCCTTCATCCACGGCGGCCTGGGCACGCGTGTGTTCTCCTGCGAGTTGACCGGCTTCGATACCCATGCCAAGCAGCTGTCGCGTCATAGCGAGCTGATGCGCACCCTCGACGACGGCCTTGGTGCCTTCATGGAAGATCTTTCCATGTCGAGCCTCGGGCGCAACACGGTTGTGGTCGTCTTCAGCGAGTTCGGTCGCCGGGTCGCGGAGAACGAGTCCAAGGGCCACGACCACGGTCACGCGGGGCCGGTGCTCGTGCTGGGCCAGGCCGTCAAGGGCGGCCTGCACGGTCGTCATCCGTCGCTGGAAGAGCTCGATGAGGGCGACCTGACGTTCACCACGGATTTCCGCAGCGTCTACGCCTCGATCATCGAGGACTGGTTCGGCGTGGATTCCGAGCCGTTGCTCTTCGGCCGCTATCCGAAGCTCGCGCTCCTGTAGGCGGCCCGCGGGCGGCTCAGGCTGCGCCCAGAAACGTGTGCAGACGCACGATCGCGGCGCGGTCCGCCTCGAGACCGAGGTTCGGGTACGCCTCCGAGAAGTTCACCCAGCGGTGCTCGGCCCAGTTCGTCTTGAGGCGCTCCTCGTCCGGGTGGGAGGTCGAGTGGAACCCGAAATTCCATTCCACGATCTCCTCGTCGCCGAGCAGGTAGCGCCCCGGCATCTCCAGATCGACGAGCTGAGCAGGCGCGCGCATGCCCGTGTCCCTCATCACCCGGCGGCGGATGGCGCTCTCGAGCTTCTCACCGAAACCCAGCGGGCCCTGGATGGGTCCCCACAGGGCCTCGATGCCCTGCGCAGGCTTGAGGATCAGGTAGTCCGGATCGCCCGCAGCGACGCGGTAAACAAAGACCCTGATTTGATGGAGTAGGTGAGTCATGCAATATCCATCCCGTACCAAGCGCGGGCTGGCCATCCCCCATCCTCCTATCGTACATGTGCCCTGGAATACTGTGCAGCGGACCGGGATCTTGGTTGGTTTTCACGCGCAGCGTCACGGACTGACTCCCCATGAGCATCGATGACCCCCAAGTGAGCCTGGCAGCCGCCCTGAAGCGCATGGACGGGCTGATCAACTGGGAGCGGGACCGCACTCAGCGCATCCGGCGCGACCTGGAGCCCGTGGGGGAGCTGCTCGCGCGCCTGGGGGACCCGCATACCGGTCCCGGGGCGCCCATGTGGGTGCACGTGACCGGCACGAAGGGCAAGGGCACTGTTTCGGCGTTGGTGGCAGAGGGTCTGCGCGGCGCGGGCGAGCGGGTCGGTGTCTACGGGTCGCCGCACGTGGAGCGCGTGAACGAACGGGTGCGCGTGGACGGGCACGACGTGGCGGATGGAGTGCTGGCCACCGCGCTCGAACGTGCTCTGGACGCGCGCGGCGAGGACGCCACCTGGTTCGATACCTTGACCGCGGCGGCGTTCATGATCTTCGGGGAGGCACGGCTCGACTGGGCGGTATGTGAAGTGGGGCTCGGCGGCCGGCTCGATTCGACGAACGTGATCGCGCCCGAGGTTTGCGTCGTCACCAACATCGAACTCGAGCACACCCACGTGCTCGGCGATACGCACGGGGCCATCGCGCGCGAGAAGGCCGGCATCCTGAAGCCCGGGGCGACCTTCGTCTGTGGCCTTTCGCTGGACGGCCAGGCGGGCGAGGCCCAGGCCGCGCGGGTACTGCTGGAGCGCGCGGCCGAGCTCGATATACAGGTACGTTTCCCGGATCTGGGGCAGGCCAAGGGCTTTTCCGCGCGCAACCGCGCGCTCGCCGCCTGTGTCCTCGATGCCATCGGTGAGCGGGCCCCTAACCGGTCGGGCGGCACTCCCATCGGAGCCCATCTGCTGGACGAAAAAGCCCTGCGCGCGGCTGCTCTGCCGGGTCGGCTCGAACAGTTCAGCCTGGCAGGCGTGCCCGTGATCCTGGATGGCGCCCACGTGGCGAGCAGCGTGGCCATGGCCTGCGCCGAGCTTGAGGGGCGCCCGGACCTGCCTGGGCGGCCCGTGGCGGTGCTCTCCCTGGCTACCGACAAAGACGCCCGCGCGATCCTCAAGGCACTCAAGGCCTGTGTCGATAGGGTCGTGTGCACGACGATCAAGACCGGTCGGCATCTGGCTGCAAACGAGCTGTGTGAGCTTGCGCAGGGCGAAGGGCTCGTGGCCCACGCCGTGCCCGATCCTGACCAGGCCGTATTGCAGGCCGCCAAACTGGCGGCTTCAGGCTGGGTGCTGGTGACGGGATCTCTCTACCTGGCCGGAGCAACCCGACCAGCGCTACGGCGAACGAACGAATGCTGACCATTGTCACCGACCTGTTTTTGACCGACACGTTCCTGATAAAGGGATGCGTCGAGAACAAGTACACGCGCCTGAGCAAGATGCTCGACGAGCATCGCAAGTACTTCCTGCGTATCCGCGACGTGACCCTGACGGATCTGAACTCCTGCGAGGAGATCCACACGCCGCTGCTGCACGTGAACGTCGAGGAGATCCTGCTGGCCCACGAATTCGTGGACGAGTCGGGTGACGGAGTGCGCGCCGACCTGGCCAGGACCCAGTCCGTCCAGCGCGTGCGAGCCTTCTACACGGGCCCGTTGAATATCGAGCTGGCCGGTGAGATTCGACCGAACGCTTACGAGGTCAGCGACAAGGCCACGCGCCGCTTCTTCGTGATGCGCAACCCGAAGCTGCGCGGCTTCGACGACAAGCAGAACTCGAGCTTGCGGCAGCTGCTCAACCTGCCCTACGCGATCCTGAACAAGGAACGCTTGTCGTACATCTACGATTTCAATTAGTCGGAACGAATCGGAGACGCTCGGGCGTGCGGTACGATGCCGCGCATGACTAGCCTGAGCGCCCCGTTGTTCCTGCTTCTGCTGCTGCTCGTCGCCTGCCAGCAGCTTCCGTCCGACGCCGCGTGGAATCGATTCCGCGGCCCCAACGGCACCGGTATCGCCGCTGGAACGGGCTATCCGGCTCAACTCGGCCCGGAAACGAACGTGCTCTGGAAGCGCGAGTTCCCGCCCGGGTTCTCATCGCCCGCTCTGAGCGCCGAGCGCCTGTTCCTGACAGCGCTCGATGAAGAACGCCTCTTCACCTACGCCATCGATCGAGTCTCGGGGGAGACCGTCTGGAAGCGTGAGGCCCCGCGCCCGCGCCGGATCGAGTTCCAGGTCCTCAACCATCCCGCGTCCGCCTCGGCCGCCGTCGACCACGACACCGTGGTCGTGTTCTTTGACGAGTACGGGCTGCTCGCCTACGACCACGATGGCAACGAGCGCTGGCGCATGCCACTGGGGCCCTTCGACAACATCTACGCCATGGGCGCCTCGCCGATCCTCGTCGATGACGTCGTGGTTCTGGCCTGCGACCAGTCGACGGACTCCTTTGTCATCGGTGTGTCCAAGTACGACGGCGAGACGGTCTGGCGCGAGCCCCGTCCGAGCGCGACCAGCGGCCACTGCACCCCGGTCGTGTATCGCACGCCCCAGGGAAAGGACCAGGTCATCCTGCCCGGGTCCTACTTGCTGGACGCCTACGATCCGCTCACCGGCGAGCGCCTGTGGTGGGTGCGCGGTCTGCCCTCCGAGATGAAATCCGTCCCGGTCCTCGCGGGCGACACCCTGTGGACCCATGGCTTTGCGTCACCGGTGAACAACAAGGGCCAGCAGGTCTTCCTGCCGCCCTTCGACGAGGCCCTGGCGCAGATGGATGCCGACGGCGACCAGCTCATCGTCGCTGGCGAGATCCCTGATCCGCAGGTCGCCCGCTTGTTTCCGTTCTTCGACCTCAACGCAGACGGTTCCCTGGACGCCAGCGAGTGGGCCGGCACCCGCGCCGCGCTCGAGGCCGTCAACAGCGCAATGGCAATTCGCATGGGCGGCGTGGGCGACGTGACCGATACGCACGTCCTCTGGACCAGCTATCGCGACATCTCCCAGTTGCCCTCACCGCTCGTCTACCGCGGCAAGTACTACATGCTCGCGGACCAGGGCGGCCTGCTGACCCTGCTCGATCCCGACACCGGTGAGCGCATCGAGAAGGGCCGCCTCGCGCACGCCATCGACGCGTACTACACCTCCCCGGTCGCGGCCGACGGAAAGGTCTATCTCGTCGGCGAGTCCGGCATCTTGACCGTGCTCGACGCGGACGGACGCTTCGAACCGCTGTGCACGGTCGACTTCGAGGAGCCCTGCTACGCAACCCCGGCCCTGGAAGATGGGCAAGTATGGTTGCGAACCGAGGGTCACCTGTTCTGCTTCGGTGCCCTGGATCAGTAGTCCGTAGTGTGTGCGAACCGGCCGGACGCAAGTTGTTGCCAAGCTTGAGCCGATGAGCGGGCCACAACCGCTCCCACGGCCCGTCTCGGCGTGGGTGCGGGCATTCGAGGCCGCGTTCGCCGGACGTCGAAGCCTGCGGCACTTCGCGGCGCTACAATGTGACCCGCCATGGGACGCCGTGGCACCTCATTCCTTTCATTTCAGATCTGGACGGTTTCGGCCCTCTGCTCGATCCCGTTCCGTTGCCCTGATTCATTACCAATGCACTCCACGCTCCTCGCCTTGCTTCTCAGCCTCGCAGCCTTCTCCACGCCGAGCGATCACGAATTGAACCCAGCCAGCGACTGGTCTGGCTGGCGTGGGGTGGGCGCAGACGGAGTTGCGCAGGGCTCGCCGCCGCTGGAGTTCAGCGAGGAGTCCAACCTCAAGTGGAAGGCCGAACTCCCCGGTCGGGGGCTCTCCTCTCCGGTCATCGTTGGCGGACGGGTGTTCATCACGGCAGCCGTGGCGATCGAGGGCGAGTCCAGCGGGGACGGCGGCAAACGCCAGGAGCGCGATCAACCTCCCGTGGACGAGGTCGACTTTCTCGTCATGGCGTTCGATCGGGCTGACGGCTCCATCGCATGGGAACAGGTCGCGCGTACCCAGGTACCGCACCAGGGAACCCATCCCGATGGTTCGTTTGCGGCGCCTTCCGTCGTGAGCGATGGTCAGCACATCTTCGTCTCCTTCGGCTCCTACGGGATCTACGCATACGACCTCGCCGGTGAGCTCGCGTGGGAGGTCGACCTTGGCGACATGGACATCCAGAACGGGTTTGGAGAGGGCAGCTCACCGGTCCTGTGCGGGAGCGCTCTCGTGGTGCAGTGGGACCACACCGGTGACTCGTTCCTGGTCGCGCTCGACAAGGCGACCGGCAAGGAACTCTGGCGCACAGTACGTGAGCTGGGCACCAACTGGAGCACGCCGCTCGTGGTCGAGAGGGCGCAGGGCGCCCCGCTCATCATTGTCTCGTCGAGCACGACCGTGGCCTACGATGGGGGCACGGGCAAGGTGGTGTGGACCTGCGGGCCGCCCGTTTCTACCCGCCCGGGAGGCATCATCGCCTCGCCCCTGCTTCATGCAGGGGTGCTGATCTACGGAACAGGGACGCGCCGCGGCGGCACGATGGTGGCCGTTGACCTCGACAGCGCGAAGGGTGAAAACGTCTACGAATCCGATGCTCTGATGTGGACGCGCGACCGCGACGTGCCGCGCATCCCGTCGCCCATTGCCCACGACGGCATCCTCTACGCGTTGAAGTCCACGTCCGGGATTCTCTCCGCCTTCGACGTCCAGAGTGGAGAGCCCCTCTACGAGCCCACGCGGCTCGAAGCGGTCAGCGATGTCTGGGCCTCTCCGGTCCTGGCAGACGGCCGCATCTACATCGCCGGTCGCGACGGGACCATCGAGGTGGTCGCCACGGGCGCCAAGTTCTCGACTCTGGCCGTGAACCACCTCGACGCCATCTTCGACGCCACGCCCGCCGTGGCCGGCGACGAGCTCTTTCTGCGCGGCCGATCGGAGCTCTACTGCATCGCCAAGACCGAGTGAAGCGCGTGACTCCCTGTAGACTTGGCGACGCAAATCGCATCACGGAACACTGCCTGGCCCAGGCCTCACCCATGGAACGCAAAATGACAACGCTTCACTCGCCCGTCGCTATCGCTGCCCTCGCCGCCCTGCTCCTCATTTTCGGCTTTCGTGAAGAGAGCGCGAATTTCGCGAGCCCATCCGTGGACTTCGGAATCGTCGTCAGCGACATCGATGCGGCGGCCCGGTTCTACGGAGAGAGCTTGGGCCTGAGCGAGGCCGAGGGGTTCGAGGTCGGTGTGGATTTCTGTCGTGCCGCCGGGCTGACGGACGAACAGCCGCTCAGCGTGCGGGTCTTCGTGCTCGACGACAATGGATCGGGAAGCAAGGTCAAGCTGATGCAGCTGGAGGGCGTGGAGTCCAGGCCTGCCAACAACGCGTTCATTCACTCCCAGCTCGGCATGAGCTACATGACGCTCTTCGTCAGCGACCTGGACGTCGTTCTTAGGAAGCTCGCCAAAGACGGTGTCAAGCCTCTGGCCGCTGGGCCCGTCAAGATTGGCGCAGAAGCGACCGCGCCATCACTCGCGGTGGTGCGGGATCCGGATGGGAACCTGATCGAGCTGATCGGGCCACGTTCCTGAACTGGCGGTACGGAAACAGGTTCATCGCCGCACACCCGGTGGGACGTGTCATTCACGCGAGAATTCGAGCAGCGCGGCGCCACTGCCGGCGACTTTTCGATCGGTCGAGTACGCGCTCAGGATCGCTGAACCGACGACAAGGTCCTGTTTCTCGAGTCGCTTGACGCGAATGGACAGGGATGAGAGTTCGGAGGTCTCACCGAAGAAGTTCAGCTCGCCGCTGGTGCCGAAGGACCCCTCGAGGTGGCCGCTCGTATCTCTGAGTCCGGAGCAGGTGGCGGAGATGCCGCCGAATGGAAGGCTGGCGCGGCTCTCCTGGATCTCGAGCGTCGCCTCGAATGCCTCGCCCGCGAGGGTCCGCGTTCCGGTCCAATTGCCTTGTGCGAGGATCGGCTCGTGTTCTGCGCCGCTCTCGCTCAACTCGTGCTGCTGTTCGCCCTGCTGGAAGGCGTCGCTGCAACCGCCGACGAGGGCGTCCATGACGCGCATTGCGATCACGTCGGCGAGGCGGGCTCCATCTACTCGAGAATCCCACTTAGTGTCGGGCAGACAGATCACGGCAACGTCACGCTCCAACGACAAGACGATGCAGGACGTGGCATCGTAAATCGGACCGTTGGAAATGTGGAAGCGGTTTGATTCGTCCTGGACGGCACCCCAACCCAACCAGTAATCGGCGGGGCCAACCGCACTCCCGTCTCGCCGAGACCTTGAGTAAGTCACGGCGTCCTTTGGAACTCCGATTTTGTCGCAGAGATCCTGATCGAGGTGCAGCGCAGCGAGCCGGGCCAGGTCCTTCGCAGAGGAGTAGAAGCCTAGCCCCGCGCTGGGGGGCGAGAACGATGGGGTGTCGAACTCGTACGAGCCGGAGCGGACCCGGACGAGGAGCGAATCTGCGATATCTGGCATTGCCGACGTCGATGTCATGCCGAGCGGTTCGAAGAAGCGCCGTTGCAGCAGGAGCTCAAGGGGCTCGCCGCCGACATCGAACACGACGGCTTCGAGGACACCTGACGTGTAGTTGCTGTAGCGGAACTCGCGTCCCGGATTTTCGTCGACGATGGCGAACCGTTCGGTGGCAAGTAGCGACCCATCGTGGGCGGCGGCCGGGGCATCTCGCAACCAGTCCATTCCGCCGTGTCGCATGCCCGCCGTCATCTGAGCGAGGTCGCGAACGAGAAGGTCGGTTTCGACCCAGGAACCTGTTTGGAGCGCGAAGCAATCGAGCACCTCGCTCACCGGGCTCTCCCAGTCCAGCTTGCCCTCGGCTACCAGGAGCGAAGCAGCGAGTCTGACCAGACCCTTGGACACGGAGGCGATCGGGTAGATCGTCTCGGATGAAGCCGCGCGTTTCCTGTCCCGATCCGCCCACCCGAAGCCCTGCTCCCAGACGACCGTGCCGTCCACGACGGCGAGCACGGGAATACACCCGATCTGCCCATCGTAGGTGCGCTCGTAAATCTCGTGGTGCAGCTCTTCGAGCTCTTCCGAGGGCCCGACGGCAACGACCTCGGGCGGCGCGTCGTCGAGCACGATAACTCCCTGTGCGAGGGCGCCTGACCCAAACGCGATGGCCGCAAGGAGTTCGAAGCGCGCGAGAGGAGCGGTGAGGTCGGGGGACTTCATGGCAGAACCGTGGATTGGATGGCTATCCGTCAGCTCGCGAATACGCGAGCTGACGGATAGCCGTTACATCGAAATGCAAGATACGGAACCCGGTTCCTCGCCGCACATCCAGAGCAGGCACCGCTAGCCCGGATAATTCATGAAGCGCGAGCCGAATCGACGGCGAAGCCGGCCGGTCGTCGCGTTTGGGCCGCGTCTTCATGAATTATTCGGGCTAGCAGCCCGTGGTGAAACTCACGACCCGCTCAAATCCGCCAGGCTCCGCCCTGGCGGCGTTGCGCTTCCTCCGAGTATCTACGAATACGCGTCGTCAGCGCGCCTTGCCAGATCGAATCCTGACGGCTTCGAGCCCGCCGTGACTTCCACCACGGTCTGCTAGAATCCGTCTCATGAAACGACTCCTCGCTGCTGGCGTCATCGCCCTGGTATCTCCGTTCACGTCCGGCTACTCGCAGGAGCAGCAGCGGGAGAGTTTTGACTACTTCCAGGCTAACCGCGAGATGGTTCGCAACGGTGTGCAGGCCGTGCTCATGTGCAACGGCCTCTTCACCTCGGAGCGCACTCTCGACCAGGTCTTCGCGCAGGAACTGGCGTACCTCAGCGAGCTGGTCGGCAGCGTCGATGGCGGCGACTACGTGATCGATGTGGAGCGCAGGGGCGTCGCGGTTGGCGGCGGAACTTCCGGCCCCGTGATGCGTGCCGCCTTCCGTGAGGGCCTCGGAGCCGTGGTCCTGGCGCCCGATCAGACATTCGACCATATCGACACGCTGCCGAAGCTCAGCCGTCCACCGGTCGCCGGTGATGCGGCAACGCTCGCCTGGCCAAACGGCGACCTGCTCGCCGTCAGATCGTTGTCACCGGATGTCGATCCGGTGGCACTGCAGGCCGCTTCGGACTGGGCCTTCGAGCGTCCCACGCCCGAGCAGGTCACCTTGAGCTTCATCGTCTTGCAGCGCGGCGACATCATCCATGAACGCTACGCGCCCGGCGTGGATATGACGACACGCACGCGCACCTGGTCCACCGCGAAGAGCATCGCTGTCACACTCTTCGGGATGCTCGTGGAGAACGGCCGCATGCAGCTCGACGAGCCGCTCGGTATCGATTGGCTTCCGCGCCTCCCATCGACGGAGACGGATCCACGACGCAATATCACCCTGCGCCACGTCCTGAACATGTCGAGCGGTCTCTATCCCGTGGACAGTTTTGGCCTGGAGTACTCGACGGGCTCCGGACTGGCCTACTGGGCCGGCGCGAGTTCGGCTGTCGGGGCGCGGCGGCGGGCGCTGATTCGAGAACCTGGCACCTTCTGGGACTACGAGAACTACGACACCTTGCTCGCCGTCTACGCCATGAAGCAGGCGCTCGGGAGTGAGGCGGCCTATCACGATTACCCCCGCAGCGCGTTGCTGGATCGGATCGGGATGCGCAGCACGCTGCTGAGCACCGACCGCTTCGGAGATTTCATTCTCAGCAGCCAGGTCTACTCCAACGCCCGCGATCTCGCCCGCTTCGGACTGCTCTACCTGAACGGCGGCGAGTGGGAGGGTGAGCGCTTGATCTCGGAGCAATGGGTCGACTTCGTGCGTACACCGGCACCTTCGACCGCCGAGCGCGGCAACTTCTACGGCGCTCAGTGGTGGCTCGTTCCCGATGACCGAGACGACGTCCCGCACGATGCGTACGCGACAGCCGGCAACCGCGGGCAGTTCGTCGTGGTCGTACCGTCACACGATGTGGTCATCGTCCGCCGCGGACTCGACCACGGCCGCCAGGGATTCGATCGCTGGGACATGACACGCGAGGTGCTGAAGGCCATCGGCGCACATTGACCTGCTTCCGTGACGTCGCGGAATATCGGTAGCGCTGGCCCGCAGGGGCCCTCAGGTTCGAGCTGAACCCGACGTCACCCTTTCCCGGCGCCTCACATCCTCATGCCGCTCTACGCCTGTTTGATCCCGCTCGCCATCGCATCGAACCTCGGAAGCGGGGGGCTTGCCGTTTCGGCCCTTACCGAGACCCGCGCCGATCAGTCACTGGCGTTCATCGATGTCGACGTGCTTCCGATGGACACCGACCGCGTGCTATCGAACCAGACGGTCCTCGTGCGCGCAGGCCAGATCACCTGGATAGGTCCCGCAGCCGAGGCTGACACGCCCGAGGACGCACTCGAGATTCCTGGCAACGGCCGGTTTCTGGCACCGGGACTCATTGACATGCACGTGCACGTGATGTCCGCGGATGAGCTGCCGCTCTATGTCATCAACGGCGTGACCACCGTGCGCAACATGTGGGGCAACCCGGATCACCTGCGCTGGCGTGCCGAGATCGAATCGGGCGACCGCATCGGGCCCAACATGCTCACCTGCGGTGCGATCCTCGATGGGTTTCCAGCCCAGCTCCCGGGCAGCGCGGAACTCGCGAGCATCGACGACGCCTTCCTGGCGATCGAGGAGCAGGCAGAGGCCGGCTACGACTTCATCAAGGTCTACAATCGCCTGACGCCGGAGATCTACGAAGCGGTCGTCGCCATCGCCACGGAGTTCGAGCTGGAGGTGGTGGGGCATGTCCCGCGGGCCGTGGGCCTCGATCAGGTGCTGGCCGCCGGGCAACACTCGATCGAGCACCTGTGGGGTTACCCGGCCGCCATGCACGCGCCCTCATCGACCGCATTTCCGAGCTGGGCCTTCGATCTCGACGCCAGACTCCTCAGCGACCTGTGCACCCGCACGGCCTCCGCGCATGTGTGGAACACTCCGACCCTGGTCATGTGGGAAGGCCAGGAACTCTCCGCAGCCGAAACACGCGCCTTCCTGGAGCGGGATGAGATCTCCCTCGTGCCAAGCACCCTGCGGCGCATGGCTTTCGGTCAGCCCTATGAAGAGGCGAACGACCTCCCCGCCGACGAGCGTGCCTGTCGACGCGAGAACCGCCTGGCTGTCGTACGCGCTCTGCACCAATCCGGCGCAGGCCTCCTGCTCGGCACGGACACCGGCAACCCATTCGTCCTGCCGGGCTTCGCCGTGCACGACGAACTGGCACTCTTGATCGAAGCGGGCCTCAGCCACCACGCCGCGATCGCGAGCGGCACCACAAACGTCGGGCGTTTTCTGGGTCTCAACATAGGTACCCTCGAAGTCGGCGCGCGAGCCGATCTCGTGCTCGTCGAGAAGAACCCACTAAAGGACCCAGCGACTCTGCGACGCCCGAGCGGCGTGGCGATCAACGGACGCTGGCTCGATGCTGCCAAGCTCGCAGCTCTGCGCACCGAGATCGAAGAACGCTAGCGCACCGGAGATTACGGTGCCTGGCTCGGTATTCCGGATGATGCCGTGGTGATCGGGGGCTGTGCGTAAATGTGGACGCGCGGGCGTGGCGGAGAGTCCGTTCTCGGTAGGGCACCGGGAGCCGGGATCGAAGGTGGGGGGGCGGAGCTCGGCTCCGTACTTCTACCTCCGAGACAATCTTCGGGGAAAAGCTGCGGACTTGATCGACGGTTGGCGCGGGGTCCATCGAAGCCGAGATCGTGACCACGATCCATCCCAATCAACCCGGAGAATGTCATGCAGGTCCCGTTCCAGACGCCCCTGATCGCCCTTTTAGCCCTTAGTGTCCTCAGCCCGCAGGCTGACGCCCAACGCGTGTCCCTGTCCGGGGGCTCGACGACCCAGATGGGCAATCGCCCGCGGCCCGGCGGTGGGATCGTCACTTACCCCGGCGGGCTCAACCGGGGCGGGCTCGACGTGGATGACTTCGACTACGTCCCTGATCAGCCGCCTGCATTCCAGCCCTTCGCGGCGGACGAGACCCTGTTGACCCTGCGCAAGGAGCTTGCGGTCGTCGTGCCGAACAGCAGTCTCTCGCCCTCTACAGACTGGATCCAGGAGGACCCCGGCAGCGGCTACTCGGAGGTCTTCGGCAGCCGATCGCTGTTCGGTGCGACAGCCAACATCCGCAGCGTCGCGAGCGGCCAGCTCGATGACGACGTGGCCGAGGAGTTCGTCGCGGTCGAGATTCTCTTCGGCGGCGCCAACATGCGTGTCATCGGGGCGGATCGCGCAGCCGACGGCACCTACACGCTTACCGAGCTATTCACCGTCAACCCATCGACCTACGTTGCCAAGGACGCGCACATCGAACTTGGCAACGTGGACGATGACGAGCTGGACGAGATCCTGCTCGTCGGGCGGAGCAAGCGCTTCCACGAGTCGGGAGTGGTCTCGGCACGGCTGCGCGTCTTCGACGACCCGCAGGCCGGATCCGTTAAGCTGTTCAGCCACCTGCGCAACCAGAACCATGCCGACATGCGTGCCTACGCGGCAGACATCGACGGGAATGGGCGCGGCGAGGTCGTCATCGAGCTCCAGGGCGATACGACGTCCTACGACCGCATGGCGGTGCGCACCTTCGACGACGCGCTCGGGTCCTTCGCGCAGCTGAGCGGTTGGCAATACCTGGCATGGGATCGCGGCAAGGTAACGGTCGGTGATTTCGACGGAGACGGCATGGACGAACTCGGAGTCCTCGATGTGAACATTTGTTCGAGCAACCGGCTCAGCGTGGCCCTGTACGGTTTCAACTGAACCGGCTGGACGCTCATGGGAGCGCGCAGGGAATTCACCAATGCGCGCAGGTACTGGCGCGAGTTCTGGGGCATCACCACGGTGGACCGCAATGCGGACGGGCGCGATGAACTGGCTGTCATGATCCAGGGCTCGACCGGCTATCGGGTCTTCTGCAACGAGTAGTTCCTGGGTAGGGGCCAGTGGGACCCGAACCCCGCGTGGATCAACGTAGGACCAAACGACATCAGCCTGACCTGTTCGATCACCGCCGGGGACACGGATGCAGATGTTTACGAGGACCTGTACCTCTCCCTCGCAAATGGCAACCCGAGCCTCGAAAAGACGGTCCAGGTTGGTCACATCGACTACGACTACGATGGAACCAGCTCGACGTGAGTCGTGCACTGGGAGCCTCTTCAATACCTCGGCGTCGCCGGGGACAGGGTCGAGCCCGTTCTGGCTGCCGGTGACTTCGATTCAGACGGCTTCCACGTTCGCCACTTGCTCGTGGTGGCTGGTCCGATCCCGCTGGTGCTCTTGACCGCGGCGCCGACCAAGAGTGGTATCGATCAGAACCGCGACAACTCGTCGACGTCCTACTTCACGAGCACCAGCTCCTCCGAGAGCGTCGGCGTCACGAATGCCACGTCCGTCTCCGTGTCGATCGGGTACGAGGTCGAGGACCTGTCCAGGCTGTTCAGTGCCTCGGTCAAGGGCACCGTCGAGCGTGCCTTCGAAGAGAACGCGATCGATACCACGCGCACGACCCTCGTGCAGGGTTTCGGTGGCGCCTACGACAGTGACGTTATCATCTTCCAGGCCACGCTGTGCCGCTCCTATGAGTACGAGATCGTCTACGCGCCGGACCCGGCGCTGATCGGAGCCTACTTCACCATCGACCGCCCCGTGGACACCGACATCTACAAGTGGACCGTGCTCTTTTTCAACGCCGGCGTCACTGCCGAGAGCGTTCTTCCGACGCAACTCTTCCCGCACACCATCGGCGACCCGGCCAGCTACCGCGACCGCCTGGAGCATGCCGCCTACATGGACCCCCTGTTCAGCTGGAGCACCTCTGTGCTCCCCAGCGGCCAGGGCAGCAGCGTCAGCACTATCGCGATCGGGTTCGAGACGGATAACACGAGCGATCAACAGCGCACCCTGTCCGCCGGCGTCGAGTCCGAGTCCAAGGCCGGTGGCGCCACGGTAGGTGGCAGCTTCTCGATCTCTGAGTCGGACATGTATTCGATCTCGGTAAGCGAAGCCACGGTCTACGGAGGTGTGGTCGGCGATATCGGCGACCACCGAGGACTACGACGATTACAGCTTCAACTTAGGGCTGACCGTGCACCAGCACTGGGTCAACGCGGATGCGAACAACCTCCCGACATCCCTCGACCCGGGCGTGAAGCCCTTCCTGATCGTCTCGTACTGGACGTACCTGACGGGCGCCGCGTACTGACCCGGACCCGTCGGGGCCACCCAGCCCACCATCGCGGTCCGTGACCTACGTTACAGGGCATCGCACCCCTTGCCATCGGCGACGCAGCCCACCGGGGGTTCGTCGCCGCACGCCCAGAGGTCGCGTCACGGCGATCCACCGGCGCGGTGTGTAATGATTGACCTGGTTCCGTATCGCCATTCACCCGGTATCATCTCTCCGTGACCCCCGACACGCTTGACCTACCTGCCACTTCGCCGAGGCGCGCGGACGTTTGCATCGCTCTATCGCTGGCCATCTTCACGGTCATTCTCTGGGCGCCGGTGATCCGCTGGAATCTGATCCTGGGCGACGAAGGTTGGCTGGTGAGTGGGGTGCAGCGGATCCTCGCGGGGGAGACGTTGTACCGGGACGTGGTCAGAAGCTATTCGCCGGGAGTTTTCTGGAGCTTGGTCCCGTTCTTTCGGCTTTTTGGAGAGAGCGTCGTCGTCATGCGTGGGGTGGCGCTGGCCGAGCTGGCGATCGTGGCGGTGTTGACTTTCCTGATCGCGCGACCGCTCGTTCCGCGCTGGGCTGCGTTGTGGTGCGGGCTGCTCCCGGTCCTTCTCCGCGCCCCGTACCACAAGATGTTCGTGCCGTTATCACTGATGGTGGCGGTCTGGCTTTGCCAGCGACTCGTATCGTCGAACCCTGGCTCGCGCCGGACGTTCGCCGTTGGAATCGGGTTGGGGCTGGTCGGGTTGTTGAGGCAGGAGGTGGCGGCCTACGCGACGATCGTCGCGCTGGCGAGTCTGCTGGCGGTCGAAGTCTGCCCGCAGGCAGGTTCCGAATTGCGGCGACCGATACTGCGAGACCTGGCCAGGAGCTGGCTCATGCTCGCCGCGGGCATCGCCGTGGTCTGGGTTCCTGTCGTGGGAGTGCTGGTGTCCCAGGGGGCCCCCGGGGAGGTCTTCGACCAGCTCGTTCTGCTCGGGTTGCGAGGCAACGTCGCCATGGAGCTGCCGTTCCCTCCGATCGCGGCGATCGTGTGGGGGCCGGGCAGGCTCGTGGCTTCGCTCTACTACTTTCCCATCGTCATGGTCCTCGGCAGCACGGCCGCCGTGGGAATCGCCGCTGCGCGCCGACGACTTCAACGTCGACACATCGTCTTGGCTCAGTGGGCCGCCATGGCCTTGCTCACCCACTCGGTGTTCATGGCTCGCTCGGGAGTTCCACATCTCCGACAAGTGCTGCCAGTCTCGGCTCTGATGCTCGCGTATCTGACCGGCTGGCTGTGGCGAGCCGAGCGCGCGAAGACTGTGCGGCGCCTGTTGCTCGTGCCCCTCATCGGCATCTGGGCCATCGGCCTGCTCGCCCGGGGGGCCGCGACGGGTATGGCTACCTATCGAGCTGTGCAACATGGCGAGCGCCTCGATGAGCCCGGAGCACCGGTCATCTTGCGCAGCGACAAGGCGCAGCGCTTTCGTGAAGTCTTGCGAATCCTGCGAGAGCGGACAGTCCCGGGTGAGCCGATCTTCGTGGCGCCCCACGCGTCCATGCTCTACGTCATGAGCGGACGCGTGAACCCGACCCGGCACGACAGCACCTGGCCCGGATTCGTATCGGACCCTGGGGTCCAGCGGGAGATCATCACCGACCTCGAGGCCGCCGGCGTGAACATCCTCGTTCTCGTGAACGACAGTGCGCCCCAGGATGGGGATGAGGAACGGCGCTTTCCGCTCTACACGCCGACTCTCGCCCAGTACCTGGAAGACCACTTTGCGTTGTTCACAAGCGTCGGGCCTGTCATCTTCTACGAGCGTCGTTCACGCCAGTAGACGACGCTCGGAAGGTCGGGCCCATTACTGAGCATTACTGTGAGCATTACTGAGCCAGGATCGATCTCGCATCAGTCTGATCCTGGATCGGTGTGCTCGCGAACCAGTCCCTCGCTGCCTGTCGTCGACCCGGTCGCGTACTGCGACCGGCGCTGGTTGGCGAGCACGCAAGGGTGCGCGCGTCAATCCGCGTCAATCGGGTCGAAGCCCGTCATCGGGAAGAGCTCGCTGGCCGTTCGGTCCGTCGCAAAGATCTCACGGGCACGCGCGACGAGCTCGGGCTCAGCGGCTGCCAGGTCGTGGGACTCACCGATGTCGGTGGCGAGGTCGTATAGCTCGATGTCGACGTTGCCCTCGTGGATCTCGGTCTGCACCGCTTTCCAATCCCCCATGCGTACGGCCTTCAAGCCGCCGTATCCGTAGAACTCCCACACGAGGTATTCGTGAGCCGCCTGCGGACCGCGGCCCGTCAACGTCGGCAGGTAGCTGATCCCGTCGCAATCGGACGGGACATCCACGCCTGTCAGCTCGCCGACCGTCGCCATCAGGTCCTGAAAGCAGGTCTGGTGTTCGCTCGTCGACCCCGCAGCGACCACCCCGGGCCAGCGCGCGATCATCGGGACGCGCAAGCCGCCCTCATACACGCTGCCCTTGCGCCCGCGCAGGGGTCCGACCGAGTTGAAGAAGGTCGTATCGACCCCGCCCACGTCGTGCGTGGCCCCATTGTCCGACGTGAACACGATCAGGGTGTTCTCGCTCAACTCGAGTTCGTCGACCAGCCCTACGATCGCGCCCACGTGTTCGTCGAGATCGCTGATCATGGCCGCGTAGCCCGCTCGCGGACGGGGGTGTGGCGTGTAGCCATGGTCGCCGAGGTAGGGAGCCTCGTCCCACTCGCGCGGATAGGCATCGACCCACGCCGCCGGCGGTTGCATGGCCACGTGCGGCTCGACGAAGGGCAGGTAGAGGAAAAAGGGCTCGTGCTCGTGCTCGCGAATGAAGTCCAGCGCTTCGACCAGCATCGAGTCCGGCGCGTAGTCCGCTCCGTAGAAGCGCTTGAAGTTCCCGTCGCCCGCCTCCTGTGTCCCGCGCGGTGGTGCGGGCACGCCGCCGTTGAGCTCGACCTTCTCCCTGTTGCGCCACAGGTGACCCGGGTAGTACGTGTGCGCCTCCCGTTGACAGTTGTAGCCGTAGAAGAGGTCGAAGCCCTTGTCATTCGGGTCCCCGCTGGACGCTACCGGACCCAGGCCCCACTTCCCCATCGCCCCCGTCGCGTAGCCCGCGTCGCGCATCATCATCGCAACGGTCGGGACGTCCGCACTGATCGGATGCTGGCCTTCCGGCCGCGCGGCCTTGTTGCCCCGGATCTCCGCGTTCGCCAGATGCCGCCCGGTCAACAGCACACAGCGGGACGGCGCGCACACCGGCGCGCCCGCGTAGGCCTGGGTGAAGCGCATACCTTGCCGGGCCAGGGCGTCGATGTTGGGCGTGCGGATCTTCTTTTGGCCGTAGCAACCGAGCTCCCCGTAGCCGAGGTCATCCGCCAGGATGAAGATCAGGTTCGGGCCGCGGGAGCGGTCGAGGTTCGCTCTAGAAGTGCTGGAGGCGCACGACCCGAGCAGCGTCACCAGAAGGAAGCCGAGAATGCGCATGAGCAGACTGTACGGGACCGGCCCCGCATACACACGTGATCCTCCGATGCCCGCCTGAGCCCCGTATCGTCCAGATACTCGGCCGAATCGCAACACGTTCCCTAACCGGAGCTTGTGAGTGCACAGCAATGGCCGACATCGACCCGTTGCACATCAGGATCGCGGCAATCGCCGGCCTCATCAACCTGCGTCAGGCGGAAGTGCTCGAGTAACGGATCGAGGAGAACCGCGTTCCAGGCGAGTGGCCGAAGAGCTGCGCGCTCAGGCTAACCGATGACCAGCGTCGACGCCTCAACGTGAAGAGCAAGACGGATTGTGAGCCGGGGCGCATCGACACCTCCGCCCACATTGCCCGGACCCTCGAACTTCTCAGGGCGTATGCTGAATATGAAGTCCGTCCGAAAGGTTGAACCCACTCCGGCCACCGCTGGGGTCGCGGAACCAGAACGGGGAGTTGACGCATGGTGCGCCCCTTCCCCCGATATTCCCGGTGAAAGCGAACGGGGGTTCACCGATAGAATGGCGTGTCGGTGTCCGGGTGATGAGTCAACGCCGTCCCTCGCCAGCTCGCCGATGAAGCGGGTCGGTAAGCCGGATGCGCAAGAAACCGCAAGTCCGGTGTGAAGAGCGGGGCTCAAGATTCGTCCCAACTCGACGTGGTCCCATGTCTGCCGACGGCTGGTCCGCATCAAGCCTCTGGCCAGACCGAAAGCCCGAGGTGACGGCCCCCGTATTCGGCTGAATTCTGCATGCGCGAGCTCCAGCCCGTTGCGGGGTCGGGCGGATTGCCGTCAGGGTCGGTCGGAATGTTGCGTGACCTGGAGAACAGGGTGATGGTCAGCCCCGGATCCTTGTGCTCCAGCTCCACATCCCAACGTTCCACCCCGCCGACGGGTTCGGTCGCGTCACCGTAGGCATACTTGACGCGAATGCAGCGGTAGTCGGAAATCGACGCCTTACGCGTTTCGGTTCCGCGTAATCCGTGGCGCTGAATGCGGACACGGTCATGTCGGAATTCGAGTTCATCGGAGCGTTTCCATAGATAGAAGCCGAGGGCGAAGACTCCGACCACGATGGATTGCAGGAAGATCTTGAAGCCAACCATCCTATCGGGTGATTCCTGCAGAAAGAGATCCTCGAGTAGCCACCCGATCAATGCGACGAGAAAGATGCCGCCAATGCCGATGCAGAGCCACGCCAAGGGCCGCTCCTTGTGACTGATGACATGAATGGGTAGCTGAGAGCAGATGGCCTCCTGCCACTCGGAATACGCGGGGGTGGGGCCGGCTTGGTATCTCACCCGGCGAGCATCTCCGATCGATGACATCGAGTTTTCCAAAGCTCTACTGGGACGCCGACTGATCTCCCACAGCATGGCTGCGGACTACGCCCGAGTACATGCACACGACGGGCGAGCGTTGGCCATCGGCCCTCAACACCCGATCGCCGGAGGATCCGGAAGATCCCACGTCCTGACGGTAGTACGCGAGCGGGCGTGGGATCACGCCCAGCTTGGGGTCGTCGAATCCACTGATCAGAGATTCGTACTCGCCTCGTCTCGCCCGGCCGCGAGTGGATCCTCGCGATACGCCCCGGCACGGCGAACGGCTTCCGGGGCGCTTAGCCGGTCTTCTCGGTTGTCAGGGTTGCTGGACAGTCGCAGCCACGCCCCCGGCAACACCATCCAGACCCGAGTTTCCGGGCGAGGCCCCGCCCGGTCCGGCAGTGCCTCCAACACCCGAGCCGATCTCGATGGCATTGACGCCGCCGTGGTTGGGCATGGTCGCCGCGCCGTAGAAGAAGATCCCGACCGATGGGCCGCCGCCGCCTCACTGGCCTTCTTGCTCATGACACTCGGTCCGATGCTGGCGGCCATCCCGCTTCTCGAGCGCGCCCCACAAGCTGCCCGGCTTCCTTGCGCTGTTCGGACGCGTGCCGCTCTTCTGCTACCTGCTACCTGCTGCATGTCCCGCTGATCCATTGCCTGGCGCTGCTGGTCTCGCTGCTGCGCCTCGGTGAAGTCAGTCCCTGGCTCTTCGCCGACCACCCCATGCGCAAGCCGCCCCCGCCCGAGGGCTAGCCCGGTCTATTCATGAGCCGCGAGGCGAAACGCCTCGATTCCGTCCGCGTGGTCATGAATAGATCGGGCTAGCAGCCCGTGGTGAAAGTCACGGCGGGCTCGAAGCCGTCAGGATTCGAGCTGGCAAGGCGCGCTGACGACGCGTATTCGTGGATACTCGGAGGAAGCGCGACGCCGCCAGGGCGGAGCCTGGCGGATTTGAGCGGGTCGTGACTTTCACCACGGGCTGCTATACCTGAAACCTGTTGTGGCTGTACGGGATCGTGCTACTCGCCAACCTGCTGTTGTATCCGGCCTGCCGTTCGTTCGAAGCACTCAAGGCGCGCCGCAAGGTGACCTGGCTGCGCTACCTTTGAGCCCCGGGGGCAGGGCTACTCCAGAACTCTCGCGCCGCGTCGGAGAACTGCGCAAGAATCAGTTCACGTGCAGTTTGTCGATCGCGTCTGGTCCGAAACTTCGGTCGAATCCGGATCGACCAGAATTGCGTGGCGGTCAAGCGGCTCTTGAGCGGTCTTGCCTGAGGTGACCAAGGCGCAAGTTCTGGTCAGCAGCGCAGCAGGAGCTCCAGACTCTGACGCGTCCCGTTCTTCGCACTTGCAAGGTGCGGAGCCCGGTCCCGAAGACGGCCGACGCCGGCGCCGCCCGTGCATGCGATCGGCTACGGTCTTCCCACCGCGAAGGCGAGCGCGCTCCGGCGCCCTCCGGATGGCTGGAAGAAGGAGGCGCCGCGCAGAGCGTGCTCCAATGGCGACACGGCGGTACGATGGGATGCCATGAGCAACACGAACTGGCCGTTCTACGAGGAGCTCGATTTCTGCCAGACGGACCTGGGCGAGCTCATGCTGCGCCGGCGGCGTCCAAGGTCCATGCCGGAAACCTGGGTGTACGAGGTGAAGCTCGATGACCGCTTCCTCATGTCCAGCCTGGTGCACGACAGCGAGGACGAGCTCGCGCGGCTGTCGCTGCGGCGGCTCGAGGGTCGGGAGTGGCGAGTGCTGGTGGGCGGGCTCGGCCTCGGCCACACCGCCGCCGAGGTGTTGACCTGGGCGCAGGTGGAGACGATCGACGTCGTGGAGTTCCTGCCGGAGGTGATCGACTGGCACCGGCGCGAACTCGTGCCGCTGGCCGCGGAGCTGGACGGCGACGATCGCTGCCGCATCGTTCAGGGGGACTGCTTCCGGTGGATCCGGGACGCCATCGCGGGAAGCTACGATGCCGTGCTGATCGACGTCGACGATTCGCCCGAGCACCTGCTCAGTCCGGGTCACGGTTCGTTCTACACGGAGACGGGGCTCGGCGATGCGCGCCGAGCCTTGCGACCGGGAGGCGTGTTCGCGCTCTGGACGGGGGGGCCGGTCCTCGAGGATTTCCTCGGCCGCATGCGGCGTGTTTTCGGCGACGTCGACGCGGTGGCGGTCCACTTCCACAACCCCCTGCACAACCTGGACGACGTCAACACGATCTACGTGGCGCAGGTCTGAGCCGTCGGTAACAAGGAAGTGTTGGTGCGCGGATGCTATGCACCGGCGCGCCGCCTGACGAAAAATGGTGCCGCCGGTGTCGGGAGTTCGGTGGGGGAGGAGTCCCCGCATCTCGCATCAGCCCGAAGCTCGGCCGTGGAAACAGCGTGCTTTTTGGTGCACGTCGTTGTCATGGTGCGAGCTGGGCCTCGGCTGAGGATCCGCACAATACGGGGCGCGGCTGTATGTGCAGCGTTCGGGCCGTGTCAGCCTTTGGGCAATCGAGGAATCGCGCCACGCCGCGTGAGCGCGATCCCATTTATGGTGGTGCGGGTCGTGGAGTGCCGCTCCACCGCTGACGCCGCACATCCCGCCCACCATTCATGGCCAATCGACCTCTCTCCACGCTCGGGATACGCACCGGTGCAACGCTATTCGGTCTCGCGTCGCTCGGCGCTAGCGCAGCAGCCCAGCTCGGTACCCAGATCATCGACTCCAGTGGCGACGGCGCGGGCGCCGTCCTCGCACGGGCCAACGACGTCGCTGTCGATACCTCCGGCAACGTCTACGTCACGGGCTATCAGAGCAACAATGCTTACAAGATCACGCCGGCGGGCGTCGTGACCGTGATCCTCGATGCAGCGGCAACAGGCATCGTGCGTGCGGAGGGCGTGGCGGTGGACGTGGCTGGCAACGTGTACGTGAGTGGCGAGCTCAGCGACAACGTGTTCAAGGTCACGCCCATGGGGGTGATCACCGAGATTCTGGATGCCAGCGGCGATGTCTACGTCTGCGGAAACCAGAGCGACAACGCGTTTCGAATCAGCAGCACTGGAGTGATCACCGAAGTGATCGACTCCAGTGGAGATGGTGCGGGCAACGGGCTCGATGAACCCTGGTGCATCGCGACCGATGCCTGTGGAAGCGTTTTCGTCAGCGGTGGCCAGAGTCACAACGCGTTTCGGATTTCGGAACAGGGGCTGGTGACCGAGATCATCGACGCCACCGGGGATGGCCTCGGGCACGGCCTCAGCAACCCCGTGGGCGTCGCGGCCGACGGTCTTGGGAATGCCTATATCGTGGGCTTCAGCAGTGACAACACGTTTCGTATCTCGACTGCCGGGCAGATCGAGCGGGTCCTGAGGCGCGCGGGTGAGGGAAACGGACACCTGTGTGACGGACCCACGCGCGTGGCGGCGGACTTCCAGGGGCGGGCCTACGTGACCGGCTTCCTGAGCGACAACGCCTTCGCGATCGAGGCTCCCGAATCGATAGGGACCGGCTACTGCTACGGGGATGGAAGTGGCACCCCTTGCCCCTGTGGCAATTCGGACGGGCCCGGAGACGGGTGCCAGCACTCCGGTGGCAGGGGGGCGCGCCTCCAGGCTTCAGGTAGCGCGAGCCTGAGCGCCGACGAGCTGCCTGCCCGCGTCTGCGCCAGGCCTGCTGTTCTCCGGCACCCTGCGGCTCGCTGGCGGCGCGGGCCTGGTCTTCGGTGATGGTCTGCGCTGCGCGGGCGGTTCGGTTCGTCGACTCGGCGTCCGGCTGGCTGACAGGGCGGGCAACGTCAGCTGGGGCCCGGGACTGGCCGCCAGCAGCGCGTGGTCGACAGGTTCCGCGGTCACGTTTCAGCTCTGGTATCGAGACCCGACCGGTGCCTGCGGTTCCGGCTTCAATCTCAGCGGCGCCCTGGTGGTCTCGTTTCGGCCATAGCACGGCGTCGTTGCCACGAAGCTACCGACAGCCGGTCATGCTGGCAGATACCCGTCGGATCTTGCACTGGCTCGGTACATCCGCTCACTTGGTCCATGCGCCCTTCCAGGGCGGGGGCGGTGATGATCCATCGTAGTACGCGTCTAGAAGTCTATCGCCCCATCGTTCCGCATAATCCTCCCTTATGGGAGAGTCGCGCACGGCTTGATAGTAATACTTCAGGGCACGTCCAACCGCGGCAACGACAGTGGGGGACGCCAGGGCTTCGCCGCCCGATTCGAAGTTCTTCGCGAATGCGCCGACGGCGATCTCTGCAGTCACCGGCTCCGTACCATTCGAGTTCTGCCACCATCGCAGCGCGCACTTCGTTCCATCGAAGTCGACTAGTCGCATCTGATGGACCAGTCTGACTTCGAGCCGGATGGGGAACGGGTACCATGCACGAAGCCACTTTCCCATAAGTATGACCTCATGCTTCAGGCGATGGTCGACCCTCCCTATGAACCGTAGGTGTAGCGTTGCCATCAGGATCGTTCCATCGAACGCGGATGCGGCGGAGTTGTGTGGCGGCCGGTGTGTGATGTCTTCGGGCGGGGGGTAGGCCGTCGAAGGGGGATAGTTTGTCAGAAACCCTGCGACTGAGACCAGTCATGAATCCCGCTCCGTGATCGCAGAGCGGGAGGAAGCAGTTTTCGTCGGCCTTCCCACATTACCCATAGCCTTGGCCGCTGCGAGTATCGGCCCAGGCTGAGTCTTGAACATCGATCTTTGCGACGGCCGAGCATGCGGATCGCACGGGGTAGTTGCCACGACACCAAGCGACAACCGGTCATACTGGCAGATGCCCGTCGGATTCTGCTCTGGCTCGGTACGTTCGCTTTTTACTTCTCGTCGGTGGTGTCGTCGACGCGCGTTGCACTCACGAGCACCAGTACCTCTTGCTCGCCTTGGGGGTCGGTGGATGCCATCACGAGGGTCTCGCCGGGCAGGACTTCAAAGCGGCCTTCGAGATTGATCTTGGTTATTCCGGGCAACTGGATCGTGACCTTGTGGGCTCCCGCTCCGATCGTCGTCTCTACGGATGGGATGGGCTCGGCCAGGGTCGAGTACTCAACGTGGGTGTCTATCGAGAGCTTGTCTTCCGGGATCGGAATGCATCTGATCCGCACGCGGATGCCAGTCTCCGCGAGGCCGATGACGGGGTCGGCGATTTCGACATCCTGAACGACCTTCAGTTCGAAGTCCTGGATGTAGGCCTGCTGTTCGAGGACCGACAACTCCGCCCGCTGAAACGGATAGGTCAGGACGCGTGGTGCGCGGATTTCACCATCGCTGGTGGAACGCAGGACCTCGCGCAAGGCCTCAGCCCGGGCTTCGGACACTACCTGGCCGCTGCGCTCCTGGCCCATCTCGGCCAGGCTACCCAGGTCCAGGTGGTAGATCCGAACCTGGACGTCGATCAGGCCGTCGAAGGCCGCTGCGTGGGCGATGAGTCGGGCGAGCCACTCGTGCTGCTCTGTGCTGGCGATGATCGCGAGTGTGCCGTTCCCTAGGCCGACAATCTCGTTGCGGTCCTCATCAAACGCCGGCTCGAGCATGTCTTGGATGGCACGCGAGATACTCTCCGTCGTGGATTGGACCTGTTCACGCAGGAACTTGATGGTGTTGAGCCGCTCAAAATCGGTGCTTCCGGCCAGCATCCCATGGCTGTGGGTGGCTTCGGTGATCATCGTGTTCAAGCGCTCGCTGCGCGTGAGGTGACTGAGGTCGTAGACGCGCAGTTCGACGTCCTCGGCGGGTACAGCCCGCTCGAGTGGTGTGCTGGAGAGCAGGGGCCGGTCTTGTGCCTGCGGGACCAGACCCATGAACAGCAGCGAGATCAGTTGAATCAGCATTATCGTTTTTCCAGGTTCCAGGTGATGACACGTCGAGGGGCGAGCACGACCCTCTGGCCGCGCGCGGGTTCGGGTGTCGTCGTCTCGATGGTGAGGGATACGTTCGGTCGGTATGGCCTGGCTGCTGTCGAACGAGCGGTTGCCAGGGAGAATGCAGTGATCAAGGGCCCGTCGGCGCGCTGGCCGAACAGCAGCAGCGTGGCCGTGACGAAAGCCAGAAGGCCGGCTGCCAGCGTCGCAATGCTGCGCGGGTTGTGCCCGGGGTTGGCCGTTGCGGGCTCGCGCAGGACGGGAAGCGCTTCGACGCGCGCCATCAGTCGTCGCACCGCGGCGAGGTCGTCGGGATCTCGGGAGAGCGCCTGCGCCAGGTCCGCGTCGTCCAGTGGGTCACGCCGCGCGTCGAGGGCGGCTTCTACCCGTTGCCATAGCAGGTCGTTCATGTCGTTTCTCTCCTGGAGCGCGCGGCGCCCGCACCGCGTCCGCCGAGATCGTCGAGACCCGCGAGCCGGCGCCGGGCCCGGGACAGGTGTGACTTGACCGTGCCTTCCGGCAGGCCCAGGTCGCACGCGATCTTGCTCACGGAATGCTCGTGTTGGTGAAAACGCAGCAGCACGCTGCGTTCACGTTCCGGTAACTGGATCAGCAACCGTTCCACCTCGTCGCGCACATCGAGCGGCGCGTCGATCTCGGGAGCACTCGGATCGAGTTCCTCCGACAGCTCCGGCAGCCGGATGGCCGTGCTGTGCTGGTCGTGGAGGACGTGCTCCGCCATGCGCCGCAACCACGGCCACAGCGCAAGGGTCCCATCGAAGCTGCCCTGATAGCGGAGCGCGCGCGCCATGACTTCCTGCACCACGTCATCGACGTCGCCGCCCGGAATTCCGGGCCGGCGGGCGTTCAGATGGGCCCGCAGCCGCGGCAGGGCAACCAGCAGACGCTCCTGCAGAGGCCCGGGGGCGTCGGTCGGGATCAGGGAATCGCTCACGCTAGACCTGTACCGCCGGGGCGCGGTCCGGGTTGCAGGATCCGCCAAAAACTTCGGGAGCGCCGCGCTGGCGGTCCCTCCATCACTCGGGAGGCAACTCGCCCAGTTCCGCTTCCTGATCCGGGTCGTAGGCCAGTTTTGCGTCGAGCTCATCCAGGATCTCGAGGTAGCTGCCGTAGCGCGTCGGCGAGAGCTTGCGGTCCTCGACGGCCTCGGCCACGGCGCAATCGGGCTCGTGGTCGTGGGTGCAGTCGGGGAAGTGGCACTTGCTCTGGAAGGGGGCGAAGTCCGGGTACATGTCGCGCAGGTCTTCGCGGCAGGCACCGTGCAGGCGGAACACGCGGATGCCGGGCGTGTCGATCACCCAGCCGCCCTGGTCGAGCGCGTGCAGCGCGCTGTAGGACGTCGTGTGCTTGCCCTGTTTCCAGTACTTGCTGATCTTGCCCTCGCGGATGTTGAGGCCGGGCTGGATCGCGTTGAGCAGGGACGACTTGCCAGCGCCGGAGGGGCCGTAGAGGACCGAGACCTGGTCCTTGAGCAGGGCCGCGAATTGCTCGACTCCGCGGCCGTCCTTGGCGGAGGTCTCGAGGACCGGGATCGGGATGTCCTTGTAGGTCTTGCGGATCGGCGCGACGTCTTCCTCGGAGAAGAGGTCGATCTTGTTGAGCACCAGGGTGACCGGGATGCGGTGCCAGGTGCAGGCGGCCAGGATGCGGTCGGTGCGGTTGCTCGAGAACCCGGGCGACTTCAGGGATCCGATGATGAGCAGCTGGTCGACGTTGGCGACCAGGACCTGCTCGCGCGGGTCATGTGAAGAGGCCGTCCGGCCGAGGTAGTTCTTGCGCTCGAGGACCTTCTCGAGGCGCACCGGGTTGCCCTCGCTGGAGACCTCGACGTGGTCCCCGACGGCGATGGGGTTCTTGCGCTCCGATCGGGTCTCGAAGAGCAGCCCGGCGGGGGCGGCCAGGATCACCTTGCCGCCGATCTCGACGTGGCACACCTTGGCGTCCACCCGGACCACCCGGCCCACATTGCCTGTCATCGTTTGCTGCTCACGTTTCGATCGTCGAACTTTGTCATTCTGGCCTGGCGGGTCTGGGGACGCCCTCGCGGGAACCGTCGCGCACCATGCTATATAAATGTGGTCATGGCAGAAGAGACTCCTCTCGTCATCCGGTCCCGCGCGAACGCGACGCTCAAGCGAGTGGCGGCTGTCTTCGCGGGCAAGCGGCCACAGGAGCTGGTCCTGGAGGGGGACCGGCTCGTCGACGACGCCCTGCGCGCCGGGCTTGAGATCGAGATCGCGCTGGTGGCCGAGGGGCGCGAGGACAGGGCGTCCGAGCTGGAGGCGACCGCGCGGCAGGTCGTGAGGGTCGAGCGAGCCCTTCTCGACCAGCTCAGCCAGCTCAAGACCTCGCCCGGCCTGATGGCGCTCTGCTCCGTGCCGAGGGAGCGCACCCTCGACGACCTGCGGATGCACGCTGGCTTCCTGATGCTGGTCATCGCCGGGGTCGCCGATCCTGGCAACCTGGGGGCACTCGCTCGTTCGGCCGAGGCAGCGGGCGCCGATGCGATCGCCATCGTCAAGGGAGGCGCGACGCCCTGGAGCGACAAGGTGCTGCGCGGTTCCATGGGCAGCTTGCTGCGCCTGCCCGTCGTGCGTGTGGACACGGCCGAGACCCTGGCCAAGGAGCTGGAACAACGCGGCATCCGCCAGTGTGTGGCCGCGACCCGTGGCGGCACCGCCTTCGGGCGCTTTGACTGGAGCGGTCCGCTGGCTCTATGGGTGGGCTCGGAGACCGGTGATGCGCCGCAGGTTTGCGAGAGCATGGAACAGGTCACGATCGCGATGGCTGGCGAGGCGGAGTCGTTGAACGTGACTGTCGCCACATCGATCCTGTTGTTTGCAACCGGTCGAAACGCCGGGTCCGGGCCGGGACCGGAGAGCGCCTGATGCAGGAGAGCATGTTTGGCGAGCCCGAAGAGCAGCCCATCGATCCGATCGAGGAGGCGGATGCGTCCGCGCCGCTCGCGAACCGCATGCGCCCGCGCTCGCTCGAGGAGTACGTCGGACAGCAGCATCTCACCGGCGATGGCAAAGTGCTGGCGCGCCTGCTCGAGGGCGAGCTGACCCAGAGCCTGATCCTGTGGGGGCCGCCTGGCGTCGGAAAGACCACCCTCGCGCGCCTGATCGCGGCCAGGAACACCCTGCGCTTCATCCCGTATTCGGCCGTGCTGTCGGGCATCCGTGAGATCCGCGAGGTCATGGCGGCGGCGAGCGAATACCGCGAGCGCACCCAGCAGCGAACGCTGCTCTTCGTCGATGAGATCCACCGATTCAACAAGGCGCAACAGGACGCCTTCCTTCCGTTCGTGGAGCGCGGCGACGTTCTCCTGATCGGCGCGACCACGGAGAACCCGAGCTTCGAGGTGATCGGCCCGCTGCTCTCGCGCGTACGCGTGTTCATCCTGGAGCCCCTGGCAGTGGAGGACGTCGTGAGCCTGTTGCGGCGTGCTGTCGAGCACGAACGCGGCCTCGCCGGCCGGCTCGAGCTCGACGATGGCCAGCTCGAGGTGCTGGCGCGCGGCAGCGATGGGGACGCGCGTCGGGCTCTGGGCCTGCTCGAGACCCTGGCCTCGCTATGCCCCGCGGGTGGGCGCGTCGAAGCGGACGACCTGGCCCAGGCCCTGCAGCGCAAGATCCTGTTCTACGACAAGAACGGTGAGGAGCACTTCAACCTGACCTCGGCCCTGCACAAGAGCATCCGCAACTCCGACGTGGACGCGACCCTCTACTGGCTCGCGCGCATGCTCGCGGCGGGCGAGGACGGGAATTATGTGGCGCGCCGTCTGATCCGGATCGCCAGCGAGGATGTCGGTCTGGGAGACACGCGACTGGTGCGCGTGACCCTCGACGCCGCCGACGTTTTCCATCGGCTTGGGAATCCCGAGGGCAAGCTGGCTCTGGCCCAGGCGGCCGTACTGCTGGCCCGTGCGCCCAAGGATAATTCCGTCTACAAAGCCTTCGCCGCCGCGGAGGCAGACGTCGAAAAGACCTCCCAGGAGCCCGTACCGCTGCATTTGCGCAATGCGTCGACCGCGCTGATGAAGAGCGCCGGTTACGGAAAGGGCTACCGCTACGTGCACGATGACCCGGCCGCACGCGAGGAAATGTCGTGCATGCCGCCCTCGCTCAAGGGCACGAAATACATCTAAATCCGCATCGCCGGACGTTTTAGACGGCCGCGGCGCGCTGGTTACATTCGCGAGAATCGCCCGGAAACGGCCTCGACTCGCCAAAAAAGCCCTTGTTACGTCGGTTCCGCCTGCATACAAGAGGCGCGTTCGCAAGGCGAACAAAATGGGGCCGAGGCCTGTTGTCTCCGACTCCGTTCACTCCGTGACGCACTGCAAGGACCGGAAGGCACTCGCCCTCCGGTCCTTGCTCTATTACGGATGTGAGTCGCGCGCGGCTCCCGTGCCGAAGACGGGTTCACCTTGTACTGCGTGTACCCGGCCGTTCGTCTCGTGAGCGACGAAGACTGCGTGGCGCTCAGGCGTCGCGGCTCTCGAATGGATAGTTGACCGACTTCGCGTGCTCACCGGCCAGCGCGTGGATCGCTTCCTCTTGTGTGCGTGCGCTGACAAGGCGGTCGCGCACCTCCGGCTCCATGTGGAAGACGCGCGCCAGGGCCGCGAGCACCGCCAGGTGGCGAGACGCCTCGGATGGCGGAGTTGCGAGCAGCGCGATGCAATGCACGCGCTCACCATCCGACGTATCGAAGTCCCAGCCCTCTTCCGAGACCGCGATCATGCCCGCCATCGGGTACTTCTCCGGCAGCGTCCCGTGCGGGATCATCAGCCCGCGGCCGAGATAGGTGGGCGCCTCGATCTCTCGTTCCTTCACGCTTGCGGTCAGGTCGGCCGGCGACATGCCCAGGCGTGTTGCCAGCGCCTCGCTCATGACCTCGATCGCATGCCATCTGTCCCGCAACTCGGGAGCGATCAGGATGTGGTCGGCGGTCACGAAATCCAGCAACTGAGAGTCGCCCGATGGACTCTCCGAGTGCTCTTCCGGCACGGGGTCCAGCCGGTTTTTCTGGTGGTAGCGGTGCCGCAGTGTCTGCCATTCGACCCGTACGGGAGAGCGTGAACGGATACGCGCGCACTCCCAGCGGTCCAGTAGTTCGAGACAGGCGTGGTCGATGTAATCGAGCTCTTCCACGTGCAGGTGGACCTCGCGATCGTCCTCCAGGCCTTCAAGGGCCGCTGCCAGGCGGGGAAGTCGGATGAAGGATGCGGCGCCTACGAGGTGCAGGTGTGTGCGTCCCTCCTCCTCAAGTCTCTTGATCTCGAAACGGTGAAACTGCTTTCCGCCTGATAGCAGCAGCTTGGCCGTCGCCAGAAGGAATCCGACGACGATGCCCGCCAGAAGGTTGAAGGCCACGATCGTCACCAGGGTGGCCGTGAAGATGGCCATCTCGGATCTGCCGTGGGCGTGCAGTTCCGCGTAGGGGCGGCCACGGAACAGCTTGTAGCCGATGTAGACCAGTAGCGCGGCCAGGCTCGAACGCGGGATGACCTCGAACGCGGTGGGGAATAGCGCGAGCACCGCGAGGAGCCAGGCGCCCAGCATCACCGCAGAGGCGCGCGTGGTGGCGCCGGCCTGTACGTTCGCCGTACTGCGCGTGATGACGCCCGTGGTCGGCATGGCACCCACCAGCCCGCACAGGATGTTGCCGACGCCCTGGGCGAAGAGCTCGCGGTCGTAGTCGGTCCTGTCGCCGTCGTGCATGGCATCGACGGCTGTCGCACACAGGAGTGTCTCGGCGCTGGCGACGAACGCGAGCGGCAAGGCGGTCAGGATCATTGCCGGACTCAGCAACTCGCGCAGCTGACTTCCCTGGATCGGTGCCAGCGCATCCATGAGCGAGTTGGGCATGTCGACCATCCGGACCGGGAGGTCGAAGATCTGGACTGCCAGCGCGGCGACGGCGACGGCGGCCAGGGCCGGAGGCACCCGGCGCAGGGGAGTCTTGCGCAACGCACTCATCGACACGACGACGATCAGTGTCAAGAGGCCGATCATTGCCGCCTCCCGGTGGGCCAGGTCACCCGATGGAGCGACACCCTTCACGATCGCGCCTGGAATGCTGAGCAGGTTGTCGAGCCCGCTACCCTTGGGGAGATCGTCGACGGCAACGTGGAACTGGGCCGAGAAGATGAGCACGCCGATGCCGGCCAGCATGCCGTTGATCACCGCGGGCGAGACGGCGCGGAACAGCTGTCCGATCTTCGCCAGGCCCGCCGCGGCCTGCGTGATGCCCATCAGCGGTACCACGACGGCGAGCGAGCGCAGCCCGTGCGTTTGCACGGTGTCCAGGACCATGACCGCCAGCCCGGCCGAGGGACCACTGATCTGCAACGGGCTTCCGGAGAGTTTGCCGATCACGAGGCCACCGATGATCGCGGTAACGAGCCCACGCGCCGGAGGCACACCGGAGGCGATCGCAATCCCCATGGAGAGCGGGATGCTGATCAGCAACACGACGATCGATGGCCCGACGTTGGCTCGCCAGGCTAGCTTCCCGCCATGTGCTTGTTCGGTCTCTCCGTCCGTCATACGCGAGCAGGTGTCCGTGGGCGGCGAGAGATGATGGGGCAAGCGGCGCTATTCTCGGGAACGGGCATGCGCAAACAGGATAGCAGGTTTCGCGTGGGGTTCAATATCCCGGACTTTGCACGCTTGCCCCTGCAGCATGTGGTGTGACCCGGTGGCGGTTTTCTTCACTTCAGCCCGATGTGTGACGTAGCAAGCGGAGGGGTTGGTAGTGCCCCTCGATGCATAGCTGCTCGCAGTAGGCGAGCTTGGCCCTGATCGATGCCGGTGCGGCGTCGGGTTCCGCGTCCTGCATCCCGAAGGAACAGTAGAAGTCACGCAGGTGCTCGAAGGGGATACACCAGGCCGTGCCCGGTGATGGTAGTTGCTCCAGAACATGTTCGACCATGGCCCGTGCGAGGCCCGTGGCCCGTCGGCTTTCGTCGACCCAGAAGCCGCCGACCTCGAGTTCTCCATCCATGTGGTGCTGGATGCGACCAAGGCCGAGTAGTGCGTTCTCCTCGAAGAGGCCGAAGGTGCGGTCCGCATGCGGGTTCGAGGGCGCGAAGTGGATCGATGCGTAGACGGCGTCAGATCGATCGAGCGCCGCGCAGGTCAGCTCCTCGAAGGTCCGGGCGTCGGAGCGAGCGTCACTCGGCATCCTGGGCCTCGGCGCGTAGTTGTTGCAGTCGCTCGCAGAGGGCGCTCTCGCGTTGCGCCTGACGGTCGTTGTCGATGGCCATCTGCAGCGCGCGGCGGGAGCCGACGAGCACGACCAGCTTGCGTGCACGCGTGACCGCGGTGTACAGCAGGTTGCGCTGCAGCATCATGTAGTGCTGGGTGACGAGGGGCAGCACGACGACCGGGAATTCGCCGCCCTGACTGCGGTGCACGGTGATCGCGAAGGCCGGGCGCAGGTCGGACAGTTCGGCGCCCTCGTACACGACATCCTGGTCCGGGAAGCGCACGGTGAGCGTGGCACTCTGGGTCACCTCGATGATGTGGCCCATGTCGCCGTTGAAGACCTTCTTGTCGTAGTCGTTGCGCGTGTGGATGACCCGGTCGCCGATGCGCCAGCGGTCGCGGCCGCGCACGACTTCGCGGCCGCCGACTCCCTGTGCATCGCGCAGCCGGTCGTTGAGCGTGTCGACGCCGCAGTCGCCGCGGTACATGGGCGCGATGACCTGCACGTCCTCGACCCAGTTGAAACCGAATGCACTTGGAATGCGGTTCGTGACCACGTCCACGAGCCGGTTGCAGGTCGCGGCGGGGTCCTCGGCAGGAAAGAAGTAGAAATCCTGGTCCAGGGTGCCGGGCGCGGGGAAGGTCAGCTCTTCACCACTCAGGATGCGGTGAGCGTTGGTGACGATCAGGCTGCCTGCGTCCTGCCGGAAGATCTGGGTCAGCCGACAGACCGTGACGCGCCCGCTGTCGAGCAGGTCGCGCAGCACGTTGCCCGGGCCGACCGAGGGCAGCTGATCCGGGTCGCCGACGAGGATCAGGCGTGTCGGTGGCTTGATGGCCTTGACCAGGTGGTGGGCCAGGACCACGTCGAGCATCGAGATCTCGTCGACCAGGACCAGGCCCGCCTCGATCGGCTTGTCGGTGCCGTGTTCGAAGCCGCCGCCCTCGGCCTGGTACCCGAGCATGCGGTGGATCGTGCTGGCGGGCCGGCCCGTGGCTTCCGAGAGCCGTTTGGCGGCCCGGCCGGTGGGGGAGGCGAGCACCACCTTCAGCCCGTTGGCTTCGGCCAGGGAGGCCACGAAGCGCACGATGGTGGTCTTTCCGACGCCCGGTCCACCGGTCAGCAGGCCGACCGGGGTGGCGAGCAGCTCCGTGATCGCGTCGCGCTGTGCCGGGTGCAGTTCGATCTTGGCCTCGCGCTCCGCGGCCTCGAGCAGCCGGGGCTCGGCCAGGGGCTCAGCCTCGCCGACATCCAGAAGCTGGGAGATGTTGCGGGCGAGACCGCGCTCGCTCGCGGCCAGCCACGGGATGTAGACCAGCGCCGAGCCCTCATCTTGGTCCGCTTGCCCCAGGCTGTCCTCGACGACGATCTCATCTTCGTCCTCGAGTGCCTCGATGGCGGCCCCGTAGTCTTCGGCCGTGAAGTTCGCATCGAGCAACTCGTTGGTGGCGGCGATCCAGGCAGCGCGACGGGCAAAGGTATGGCCCTCCTTGCTGTTCTGGGCCAGCTGGTGCAACAACCCGGCCGCAAGGCGGCGGCGATCGGTCTTCAGGAAGTCGAGCTGGCTCCCGATCTGGTCCGCCGTGGCGAATCCGAGACCGGGCACGCGCGCCAGTTGATAGGGGTCGGCGCGGATCTTGGCCTCGCAGTCGGCTCCGAGCTTGCGCACCGTGGCCTGCGCTCGCAGGGGTCCCAGGCCCAGATCGCGCAGGAAGGCACCGGTCACGTGGGCCGCAAGCTGGGTCTGGACCGCGCTCGAGAGGCCCGCGGCGACCTCCGGGCGCAATCCGCGGATACCGGTCAGCTGTTCGGGCTGGTCCCGGATGATCTCCAGGGTGTCATCGCCGAGCTTCTCGACGATGCGCTTTGCCAGGGTCTCGCCGATGCCCTCGAAGGCCTTGGACGAAAGGTAGCGCACAAGGCCCTTGCTCCCGATCGGGGGCAGGGGCTCCAGGTGGTCAAATTCAAATTGAGCCCCGTGGCTCGCGTGCTGGCCCCACTGGCCGTTGAGACGCACGCGGCTGCCCTCTGTGGGGTCCACCGCCCGCCCCACCGCCGTGATGCGATCGGAGCCGAAGAGCATCCCCTTCGGTGGATCGTAACTGTTTCCTACGAAAACCTTTATGACGGTGTAGAGCGAGCGCTCATCGTGATAGGTCACGCGCTCGATGGTCCCGGTCAAGGCCGTTCCGGCCGAGTCCTCGGACCCCCGTCTCGATGTCGGCTCTCCGGTCACGGGCGGAGCATGGCAGGCAGGTTGTAGGAATTCCAGATGGGTTTGCTGGCGGTTGGCACGTGGTCGCAGTATGTTCTTACGGTCGATCGAGGGGCTTTCCAGCTCCCGGGCAGCTTCTGCCCCTTCCCGTAGTTATTGACCCAGTAGGACTTCAAGAGCGTGATCAAGGTCGCAGTACGTTCCAACGAATCTCTCGAAGCTGCCATGCGGCGCTTCAAGCGCCAATGCAACTACGGAGGGATCTTCCGTCTCGCCAAGGCCAACTCGTGGCATGAAAAGCGCTCGGATCGCCGTCGCCGCGAGCGCCGCGAGCGCCTGCGCACGATTCAGAAGGCCACGCGCAAGAACGACCCCAACCGGCCGCGCCGCCGTCGTCGCCGCACCACCACCACCACCTGACCGATGGGTCAGGGCGGGCCTCGCAAGCGAGCCACATCGAACGAGACCGTCCACCGGGACGGTCTTTTTTTGTCCCGCGTCCCTCGTCACGGTGAATTGCGATGGGTCTGTTCGGCAAGGATCGCGACCTTACTCAGGCGCCGGATCGCGTGGAGCTGCACGTCGATGCGAGTGCACTGCGGGTCAAGGCCGATGAAGTGGCCGTGCGGCTGGACCACTTCCTGACGCAGCACCTGCAATGGCGCTCGCGCAACTCCATCCAGGCCTTGATTCGCGACGGATACGTGCTCGTCGATCCCGCGACCCCGGATGCGCCGCACGGATGTGGCGAGGCAAAGCAGGAGAAACGCGCCGGTCGAAAGCTGCGCCACGGTTCGCGCGTGGTGGTGATGATCCCCGAGGAGCTGCGCATCGTCCCCGTGGACGCCGCCTCGGACCCGATCGTGGTCCTGTACGAGGACGACGAGGTGGTCGTGGTCGACAAGCCGCCGGACCTGGCTGTCCATCCGAGTGGACGCCACCTCTCCAACACGCTCATCCAGCGTATCCACCACCACTTTCGCGACGAGATCGAGGCCGGCGCCATGGTCCCGCGCCTCTGCCACCGGCTCGACCGCGAGACGAGTGGCGTGGTGTTGATCGGCAAGCACCCGTTGACCCATCCGCACCTGATGCGGCAATTCGAGGAGCGCTCGGTCGAGAAGGAGTACCTCGCCATCGTGCACGGTGCGATGGAGGAGTCGTCCGGAAGCATCGAATTCTCGATGGCCCCGTCGCGCACGAGCAGCATCCGGCTGAAGATGGCCGTCATGGGTGATGGCCTCGAGGCGCGAACGGACTGGCGCGTCCTCGAATCGTCCGAGAGCTACACCCTGGCCGCCTGTCAGCTATTCACTGGCCGGCAGCATCAGATCCGATTGCACCTGGCGACGATCGGGCACCCGATCGTGGGCGACAAGCTCTACATCGACGAGGAAATGTTCCAGAAGCACGCGGACGGTTGTCTGGCTGATGACGACCTGCGCACCTTGCAGATGCCGCGGCACGCTCTGCACAACCACCGGCTCGTGTTCCGCACGCCGGTGGACGGCACGCGCGTCGAGGCGATGAGTCCAATGCCGGCGGACATGCGCGAGTTCCTGGAGCGCAACGGGCTCGGCTGAGGGCTGTCCTTCGCGGAATGCGGGACCTCCCGCCTTGCGGGCCCACCCCGAGTGCCGATGACCCCACCCCCGCCATCGCCCTGCCGAAGTACGAGACCCGGGTCCGACCCCCTCGGTTTCCCTCGCCAGCGGATTTCTCTCTGCGCTAGCTCGCCTCTACCTGATCGCTCGCCCGGCCCGTCGTGAAGCGAGTCCGCGCCAGCTCGATCAGCACCCCCACCACGGCGATCCCGATGCCCATCTCTGGCGTCTTGACCAGGCGCCACGTCGCGATCGCCCCGATCGTCGTCGCTGCTGCGAGAGCGAACAGGATGCCCGTGAAGTCGTTCTTCCACGCCGTCCCCAGGTCGGAGGCCGGTGTCGAGAGCGGCGGTCGCTCGACGCACAGGGGCCACAGCACGCGTAGTGCGATCACCGTCGCCACCGCAGCGGGCAGGGCCAGTCGCAATGTGAACGCGACGCCACCCTGGGTGCACGTAACCAGGGCCAGGGCCATGCCGAGGGGTAGAAGGAAGCGCACCGCAATCGCCTTCAACGCACCTTCCCGTTCCGCGCTGGGGCACAGCGGTGCGGTGTCCAGAATCCAGCGCGCGTTTGGAGTCGAGGTGGCCGGCACGTGCGCAAGCAGGATCGGCAGGTAGGTCGCTGGAGCGAACAGCAGGATTGCCAGGAGACCCTCGCCCTGCGGGTCATCCGCGCCTGCGCCGAGCAACAGGAACGCGACCGGGATCGCGACCAGCGGGTAGGTGCGCATCACGAAGTCACGCTCGGACGGCAACGCGTCGTACACGAAGTCGAAGACGCCACGTTCGTCGCGCCGTACCCAGAAGCGCTGGGCCAGTCTTCGGAAGGGAGTCAGCAGGGTGGAGAGTGGTGTGCGCGTACTGCGTGCACGCGGCGGCGGCGGGAAGGGCGCGATGGCGAGCGTGCCCACGCCGAACAGCACCGCTCCCAGGGAAATCCACAGCTCGCGCCGTGCGCCAGCCAGTGCGTCCCAGGGCAGCAGCCAGCTTGCGAACCAGGTCGGCGGGTAGGGTAGTGCGCTCTCCTGCGGGCCCGACCAACCGGCCAACTCGTGTACCCAGCTCAATCCGAACACGGTTCCCAGGATCAGGCCGCAGAACAGAACGGTCTGCAGCAGCACCAGCAGGATCTCGGCGCGCTCCCCCAGGGCAGCTTGTATCCAGAGCAATGCGGCCGCGACGGCAAGCGTCTGGCACAGCGCCGCAACGATCAGGAGCAGTCGGCTGGCGATGGACATCTCGTCCGGCGCCAGCATGGCCGCAGCCGACGCGGAGCCGAGCGTCATCACGCCGAGCATGACTGCGATCACGATCACCCGCGCGATGCGGATCTCCGCCGGGCGCACCGGCTGGGCCGAGATCCACTCGTGTGCCGGGTCCGCGCGCAGGAGGGGCGCGAGCTCTCCCAGCAGGGGCAGGGTCGCCAGGGCCAGGGGGATGCTGAGCGCGAAGACCCCGTATCCGTACGCCGAGAGCTGGTCGCTCGCGATCCCGCACAGGAGCGCGGAGAGGCTGAAGTGAAACAGAACCGTGGCGACCGGTAGCTGTGACCCCTTCGGGCCAAGCCATTCTCCGGCCAGGGTGGCGTGGACGAGTGCACGGATCCGGGCTTGCATGTCGGCGGTGGGGCGGCGACGCTAGCACCCGGTCGTGGGTTGGCGTGGCCGCGAGGGGCCGAGCATCGGTCGTCGAACAATTCGGGTCAAGCGCCCATCCGCCCGACTCGATCCGGTCCCGCGCCCTGAGCGTCCAGGCATACCGACATGAGCGACACTACTGCCCCCCCTGATTTCGAGCGCGCGTCGATCCGCAAGGTGATGATGCCCGCGGATACGAACGCCCTGGGCACGATCTTCGGGGGCGTGATCCTCTCCCAGATCGACCTTGCAGCCGCGGTCGAGGCGCATCGGTCCTTCTCCGGGCGCCTGGTGACGGTCGCTATGGACAAGATCGAGTTCAAGGCGCCGGTCTTCGTCGGCGACCTGGTGTCGTTCTCGACGCGCACCGACCACGTCGGACGTACCTCGATGAAGGTCTACGTCGCGGTCTGGGCCCAGCGCCGGTTCGGTGGGGGTGACCACGTCTTCGTCACCGACGCGTACGTGACGATGGTTGCGGTCGGCGACGACCTGAAGCCCACGCCGATTCAGTAATCAGCGTCCCAGGATTCGCCGCGCCTTGGTCGATGGGTCCTCGGTCTGGGTCAGGGATCCGAAGACCTGCTCCAGGGTTCCGTCCTCGCCCGCGAGCTCGCGTAGCTCCTCGAGCGTGCCCAGGCCGGCGAGCTGTCCGCCCGTCAGGATGGCCATGCGGTCGCAGACCCGCTCCACGATGTCGAGCAGGTGGGAGGTGTAGAGCACCGATCTGCCGCCCTCGGTCCAGCCACGCAGGACCTCCTTCATGACGGCGGCCGTGGGTGCATCCAGCCCCGAGAGGGGCTCGTCGAGGATCAGCAGCGCGGGGCGATGCAGCAGCGCGCAGGCGAGGGCAGCCTTCTGACGCATTCCGCGCGAGAACGTCCCCAGTGGGTCATCCTCGCGACCGGCCAGGTCCAGGGCGTCCAGCAGGCGCTCGCCTTCGCTCTGGATCTCGGAGTCCTGCATGCCGTGTAGCCGGCCCACCAGGTTGAGGTGCTGGCGCGCCGAGAGGTTCGTGTAGAGCGGCGCTCCATCGGGGACGAAGCCGATGCTGCGGCGCGCCTCCATGGGCGACCGGGCCACGTCGTGCCCCGCGATCTCGATCGTGCCGCAGTCCGCCTCGATCAGGCCACAGAGCAGGCGCACCGTCGTGGTCTTGCCCGCTCCGTTGGGGCCCAGGAGGCCGAGCACCTCGCCCGGACGGATGTCCAGACTCAGGTCCGAGAGCGCAAGCTGGTCGCCGAAGCGCTTGCTGACACCCGTCAGGCTGGCGAGGGCCACTGGGCTCTCAGCTGATGAGGGGCTCGTGGTCGACCATCTTGACCGTCAAGCCGGTGGCTTCCGCGACCTCGTCGATGATCTGCTGCTCGCGGGTCTTCGTGACGGCCTTGAGCACCTTCTTGGACTCGGGCAGCGATCCCTTGATGAACTCGATCTCGCGTGGCGACATCTCGACGAGGCGCTTGATCCAGGCGCGCACCTCCTTCTCTTCCGAGTTGTCGAGGTCGCCGCGGTAGAAGCGTGCCCGCACCACCAGGTTCTCGAACACTCCGAGCTGCTTTGTGAGGGGCGCGAGTTCCGTGCCCTTGACCCCGGTGGCCGAGGTGAACACCTTGGTCGAACCCCACTCGTAGGTCTGCAGGAGGTTGTCGTACATGTGCAGCGCGGAGGCCGCGCTGCTGCACACCTTGGGCGTGTCCGAGACGATGCAAAGCTTGGCACGGGCGTACCACTTGCCTCGCAGGGCCCTCAAGTTCTCGGTAATTTCCTTAATATCGGGGTGCTGCGTCGGGTTCTCCCGGGACCCGAACACCACGATCGACTCGACCTTGTCGCCCGCCTTGGAGTGGTCGATGATGTGCCGTGCGGCCGAGGTCACGATGACCGAAGCGCGCGGGATCGCACTCCCGCGCTCGACCACGAGGTTGGTCTGCGGTGCGGTGATATCGAAGAGCAGCGCGGCACCGAAGCGGCGCGTCTTCTTGGGCCCGTAGATGATGGTCGAGGCGGCGGTCGAGGTCATTGGAGGGGGCTCGGGGGCGAGGCGTCGGGCCTCAGGGCGGGCTGCGGGGTTCCGCAGTCGTTCGGGCGAGGCACTATAGACAGCTCAGGACGGCTTTCCAAGGGGCTCGGTAGGCTCCATCGCGTTCATCTCTGTGGGGCTACTTTGCGGGATACAGCCCCACCATAGCGATGCAATGGCCATTCCCGACCGGATAGGGTGGCGCGATAGGACGCGAGCCCAGCGAAGTGGAGCGGATTCATCGGGTAATGGGCTCCAGGCGCCAGTCAGCCCGGCGACGGCGTCAACGGCGATCCAGCCCATCAGGACCGCAATCAGGGCCGCGGGTGTGGCGCCAGCGCCGGAAGCTCGCGGAACAGTGCCGCGGGGTGCCGGTCGATCGAGGTCGTGCATGCCATCCCTCCGACCGGTCGGGAACAGCGCTGGTTTCACGCCCGAATCGGCGGTCTCCGTTGGGAACCGCGAGCCGAAGCGAAGCGAGATCCGGACGCCGGCCGCCCTATCGCACGGTAACCCGAGCCATGGGATCTGGCTGGCGTCCGGGACTGCTCGCCGGCTTCGATCGCCCGCAGGCAAAGTGCGCCCTCACTCCGTCTTGACACTGTCGCGCGCGCCCTCCTAGACTCTCCCGCGTTGAAGTCCAGGCACGGGATCCACAGGCACGCTTGTGGTTCGTGGCTAGCCGCCCCCACATGAAGCCCAACGAACTCCGCAAGTCTTCTCTTAACAAGGAGATACGCGAGCGCGCCCGAAGCGTGCCGAGCCCCACTCTGCGCGCGACCGGTCCACTTTTTCATCCGAGCCCCGTATGTACTTCGACTACCTGAACGTCCTCGTGTTCTGTTCGGTGGGCCTCGTGTTCGTTTTTGCGAACATGATCGTCGGGTCGATCATTCGTCCGCGACGCAAGACGAAGGACGGACTCGAGATCTACGAGTGCGGTGAAGAGACCATCGGCGACGCCTGGATCCAGTTCGACATTCGCTATTACACCGTCGCGCTGATCTACGTGATCTTCGCGGTCGAGATCGCCTTCCTGTTCCCCTGGGCCATGGTGCTGACCGAGGCGTTCCAGAACCCCGCGATCGGTGCGTACGCGCTCTGGAAGGGCGTACTCTTCGTCACGATCCTGTTCCTGGGACTGGCGGCCGTGTGGGTCAAGGGCGACCTCGATTGGGTCCTGACCTACGAGGGAACAGCGTACGTTCCGACCGCGGAGCGCACGCGCAAGCAAGCACCGACCATGGACGAGCTCGTCGGTAGTGAAGACGAGCCCGAGCCCGAGACCGACCCCGAAGTGGCCGCCTGAGCCCAGACCCACCGACCGCCCCAAGGATCGATATGGCACTACTCGAGAACGCATTCGAGGAAAACGTCCTGACCACTAAGGTCGACTGGCTCCTGAACTGGGCCCGTCTTAACAGCATCTGGCCGATGACCTTCGGTCTGGCCTGCTGCGCCATCGAGATGATGGCCGTCGGCGCTGCGCACCACGACATCGACCGCTTTGGAGCGGGAGCGTTCCGTGCATCTCCGCGTCAGGCGGACCTGATGATCGTGGCGGGTACGGTCAACTTCAAGATGGGCGAGCGCGTCAAGCGCCTCTACGACCAGATGGCCTTCCCGAAGTACGTGATCGCCATGGGCGCCTGCGCGACCGGCGGCGGCCCCTACTTCAAGTACGGCTACACGGTCGTCAAGGGCGTCGATCGCATCGTGCCCGTCGACGTGTACATAGCTGGCTGCCCGCCGCGCCCCGAGGCGCTGCTCGAAGGCCTGATGAAGCTGCAGGATAAGATCCGCAAGACGGCCGTCATCCGCAAACCCGCACACCTGGTGTAGGCAGAGCTTTCATGGATTTTCAGGCTATTCACGATCGACTGCGGGCCATCGATGCACCCGGGCTAAAGGGTGCGGACGAGCCGCGCGAACCGAACAAAGCGGAGAAGGATCCGGGCCGCGCGGGCCAGCCCTTCCTGCTGATCGAAGCCGCGCGCATGGTCGACTTCCTGACGGTCTGTCGCGACGATCCGAAGCTCGACTTCAAGCTCATGATCGACATCACGGCGACCGACCCGAAGGCCGACGCCGAGGATCTGGCGGTGCTCGTGGAGCTGCTCTCGATCACCAAGAAACACCGCCTGTCGATCAAGGCGTTCGTGCCCAAGTCGGCTCCGAGCTTGCCGTCCGCCACGGCCGTGTATCGTGCGGCCCAGTGGAACGAGCGCGAGTGCGCCGAGATGTACGGCATCACCTTCGTCGGTCACCCGGACCCGCGCCACATCCTGCTGCCCGACGACTGGGACGGCTATCCGCTGCGCAAGGACTACGTGTTCCCCACGGAATACAACGGGATCTCGTGCGAGTAGGACGAGCATCATGACCACCCAACAGCAAAAGGGAGCGCTGAGCCTCGGAGACGAAGGCCGCCTGCTGCCCACCGGCGAGCGCGAGTTCATGATGGACGTGTCCACTTCCGATCTGGAAGTGAACATGGGCCCGCAGCACCCCGCCACGCACGGAGTGATGCGCATCCTGCTGCGCACCGACGGTGAGCTCGTGACCGGCGCTCAGCCGCACCTGGGTTACCTGCACCGCTGCGCCGAGAAGATCGGCGAGAGCGTCGAGTGGCTGCAGTACCTGCCGTACACCGATCGCTACGACTACCTCGCAGCGATGAACAACAATCTGGGCTACAGCCTGGCCGTCGAGGCCCTGATGCCCGGGCTGGAGATCCCGCGTCGCGCGACCATGCTGCGCACGATCTGCGCGGAGGTCAATCGGATCGCCTCGCACCTGATCGCCTTCGGGACCTACGGCCTCGACATCGGCGCCTTCACCCCCTTCTTCTACGCCTTCCGTGAGCGCGAGTGGATCCAGGCGCTGTTCGAGAAGATCTGCGGCGCGCGCCTGACCTACAGCTACATCCGCATCGGCGGCGTCTTCAACGACGCGCCGCCCGGGTGGCTCCAGGAAGTCGGACACTTCTGCGACGTGTTCGAGGAGAAGTGGCAGGAGTACTACGACCTGCTCGTGGTGAACCACGTCTTCGTGAAGCGTACCGCGAACATCGGTGTCATCTCGGAGGAGATGGCGCTCGACTTCGGACTGACGGGACCCATGTTGCGCGGCTCCGGCGTGGATTTCGATCTGCGCCGCGACATGCCCTACATGCTGTACAAGGATATCTGCGACGCTGGCGCGTTGAAGATTCCGATCGGAACGGGCGAGATGGGCACCGTCGGCGATTGCTGGGACCGGCTCTTCGTGCGCGTCCAGGAGATGAAAGAATGCCTCGCCGCGATCCGCTGGTGCCTGGACTCGATCGAGGAAGGTCCGGTCCTCGGCGACGTCCCGAAGGTCATCAAGATTCCGCCGGGCGAGGCCTACGTGGGCATCGAGAACCCGCGCGGCGAGCTGGGCCACTACGTCAGCTCGGATGGTGGCAAGATCGCCACGCGCTGCCGCGTGCGCGGACCGTCGTTCACCAACCTGGCCGTACTCGAGGACATGATGCCGGGCACCTTGCTCGCAGACTCCGTCGCCATCATCGGCTCGACGGACATCGTCGTGGGGGAGACCGACCGCTAGCGCCATGGAAGATCGCCCGATCCTCGAAATACTGCGTTCCTTCGGACCGCCCGAGTGGGTGCCCGAGTGGGTTCTCTGGCTGACCGCCGCCGGCATCGGCGTCGGCATGCTGGTCGCCTTCGTTTCCTTGCTCGCGATGTTCGCGATCTGGATGGAGCGCAAGGTCGCCGGCCACATCCAGTGCCGCTACGGACCGATGTACGCCGGCGGCTGGCACGGCTGGGCGCAGTCGATCGCCGACGGGGTCAAACTGCTGCTCAAGGAAGACATCATTCCGATCGGCGCCGACAGGCCGCTGTTCGTGCTGGCGCCGGCGATCGTGCTGGCGAGCATCTTCGGCGCGCTGGTCGTGATGCCCGTGTCCTACGGCTTCTACTTCGCCGAGATGGACCTCGGGGTCTTCACGATCCTGGCCCTCGGCTCGACCACGACCATCGGCGTGATCATGGCTGGCTGGGCGTCCAACTCGAAATGGGCCATCTACGGCGCCATGCGCGAGGCCGCGCAGGTCATCGCCTACGAGATCCCGCTCGGGTTGTCCTTGCTCGTTCCGCTGATGGCGCTCGGAACCTTCAGCTTGCTGGACGCGAGCGCGGCCCAGGCTGGCTGGTACGGGATGAACTGGGCCGTCTTCCAGAACCCGTTCGTCTTCCCGGCCTTCCTGATCTTCGGCGTCTCCGCCCTGGCGGAAACCAAGCGCGCTCCCTTCGACCTGCCCGAGGCCGAATCCGAGCTGGTCGCTGGTTTCCTGACCGAATACTCGGGCATCCGCTGGTCCTTCTTCTTCATGGAGGAGTACGCGGCCATGTTCCTGATGTCGGTGGTGGGCTCGATCTTCTTCTTCGGAGGCTTCGAGACACCGATCACGGCCGGCGCGCGCTCGTTGTTCGGCGGTAACGATCACATCATCGTGCAACTCGTCTGCGCGCTGACCCTGCTGCTGAAGGCCTTCTTCGGCCTGTTCCTGATGATGTGGTTGCGCTGGACGCTGCCGCGTATCCGCATCGATCAGGTAATGACCATGGGGTACAAGTACCTCACGCCACTGTCGTTATTGTGCGTCCTGGGGGCCGCCATCTGGGAGCTGATCATCTCCTGACTCGAGCTGTCATGACGGACGTCAAGGAATACATTTTCAACGTGGTGAACACCCTGAAGACCACGGTCGCAGGGATGAAGATCACGGGCAAGTACCTGATGCAGAAGCCCATCACGGTGCAATATCCGGATGAGCGTCTGCCCATCCCGGATCGCTATCGGGGCATCCACTATCTCGAGCAGGAGAAGTGCATCAACTGCCTCGCCTGCGCGCGCGCGTGTCCGATCGATTGCATCGAGATGGACGCGGTGCGGCACGGCAAGGAGCTCGAGTGGGTCTCGTTCACGCTCGACTACCAGAAGTGCATGTTCTGCGAGCTGTGCGTCTACCCCTGCCCCAAGGACTGCATCCACATGGGCACGGAGTTCGCACTGGTCACAACCGACCGCAGCGAGCTCAACGTCGACCTCTTGAGCTTCAAGGGCATGGCGCGCGAGGCGAAGATCCGCATGCGCGAGGCCAAGATCAAGAAGGCTGAGAAGGACGCGGCCAAGGAAGCCGCGAAGAAGGCCAAGGAAGCGGCCGCGGAAGGGGATGCCAGCTAGATGGACATCGCCTCGAAAGTCTTCTACGCGCTGCTGACCCTGTTGTTCTTCGGACTCTCCGGTTGGGGCCTGACGACAGCCGGGCCCCAGGGCGCCATCTTCGGCCTGTTCGCCTTCCTGACGATCGGAGGCTGCATGGTCTGCATCTTCGAGCAGTCGATCGTGCGCAGCGCCTTCTCCCTGATGGCGACCTTCGGCGGAGTGGCCGGCCTGTTCCTGATGCTCGGTGCCAGCTTCCTGGCGATGGCGCAGATCCTGATCTACGTGGGTGGCATCCTGGCGCTGATCCTGTTCGGCGTGATGCTCTCACCGCCGGACCTCGGCGAGCGAGACCTCAAGCGCGTGATCCCCACCGGGGCCATCGTCGGCGGGGCTTTCGCATGGATCGCGTTCCGCGTCGGCAGCACCATGGGCTCCTGGGCCACCATGGATGAGCTGCCCGAAATGACCAGCCACGCACGCGAGATCGGCATCGGATTCCTGCACCCGCAGGGCTACCTGGTCGCCTTCGAGCTGGCCGCCTACCTCCTGACCGTGGCGCTCGTCGCCGCCGTCTACGTCGCGCGCCGCAAGAAAGCCGACCTCGAGCCCCTGCCGGTCATCGTCGGCAGTGCCGGAGGAGCCAGCTGATGCCTCTCGACGCTTACATCGCCGTGTCGGTCGCGCTCTTCGCCCTGGGCGTCATCTGCATCGTCACGCGCCGCAACATCATCTACGTCCTGATGGGGATCGAGATGATCCTCAACGCGGCCAACATCAACTTCGTGGCCTTCAACCGGTTCAACGGTGATGGCCTCGACGGACGCATGTTCGCCATCTTCGTGATCATCCTGGCAGCCGCCGAAGCGGCCGTGGCCCTGGCGATCGTCTTGAACGTCTTCCACCTCTTCAAGTCGATCAAGCCGAGCGACATCGACCTCCTGCGCGAGTAGGGGCTCACCCGACGCCTGATGGAATTCCAACCCGACCACTACCGACTGCTGCTGGCAGTGCCGCTGATCCCGCTGGTGGCCTACGTCCTGCAGATCTTCTTGGGGCGCCACCTGCCCCGGCGCGGCGACTGGCTGCCCACCGGCGGCATGTTCGTGGTCATGTGCATCACCGTGTACATGTTCGCGACCTTCATCGCGACGGAGGGCGGGTTCTTCCACGAATCCGCAGCCGAGGGCGGCCCGGTATTCGCCTGGCTGTATCAATCAGCGGACAAGCTGCCTGGGCTGAACGTCGTCGCCGGTCTGCTCTACGACCCGCTCGGAGCGGGCATGCTGGCCGTCGTCGGGATCGTGTCGTTCTTCGTGCACCTGTTCTCCGTCGGGTACATGTCCAGCGACCACCGCTACCACATCTTCTTCGCGAACATCAGCCTGTTCACCTTCGCGATGCTGGGCCTGGTGCTGTCCGACAACCTGCTGTTCGTGTTCATCTTCTGGGAGCTGATGGGACTGATGTCCTACCTGCTCATCGGCCACTTCAGCCAGGACCCGAACAGCCCGCGCATCAAGCAAGCCGCCGCGGCCTGCAAGAAGGCGTTCATGACCACGCGCGTGGGGGATACCTGCCTGCTGTTCGGCATGGCGATCTTCTACTACCACTTCCAGACCTTCCGCTTCACGGAGATGTGGGCCCTGGCCCAGGAAACCGTGGCCGCCAACGGTGGTGAGTACCCGGCCTGGATGACCCTCGGTGGCCTGTTCCTGTTCGGCGGCACGGTCGGCAAGTCGGCCCAGTTCCCGCTCCACATCTGGTTGCCGGACGCCATGGAAGGGCCCACGCCGGTCTCCGCCATGATCCACGCGGCGACCATGGTGGCCGCGGGTGTCTTTCTGCTCGGACGGGTCTTCCCGCTGCTGTCTCCCGAGGTGCTCGGCGTGGTCGTCGCGACCGGCTCGATCACGGCGCTCTTCGCCGCGACCATCGGCTGCACGGTGAACGACATCAAGGGGGTGCTGGCCTACTCGACCATCTCCCAGCTGGGCTTCATGGTGGCCGCCATAGGTACCGGAGGTCTGGGCCTGGTGGCCGGTCTCTTCCATATGGTCACGCACGCCTTCTTCAAGGCCTGCCTGTTCCTGTCCGCCGGCTCCGTGATCCACGGCTGCCACCACGAGCAGGACATGCGCAAGATGGGCGGGCTGCGGAAGAAGATGCCGCTGACCTTCCTGGCGATGATGGTCTGCACCCTGGCCATCGCCGGCATGCCGCTCTTCAGCGGTTTCTACTCCAAGGACCGGATCATCCAGTCGGCCATCGAGTCGACCATGACCCAGTTTCGAGGCGCGAACGCCTTCGCCCTCATCGCCCTGCCCCTCGCGGCGGCGCTGACGGCGTTCTACATGTTCCGCCTGATCTTCATGACCTTCTTCGGCGAGCCGCGCGACGAGCACATCCACGAGCACGCGCACGAGTCGCCCTGGCCGATGACGGTCTCCCTGCTGGGCCTGGCCACCTTCGGCCTGTTCGTCGGCAAGTTCTGGCTGATCGACGGTGACTTCATGGGTCACCACACCTGGTTCACCGACCGCGTCAGCGCGGCCTCGATGTACCCGGGCATCGATCTGATGAAGATGAACCAGATCGCCGTCAGCGAGCACACCAGCCACACGGCTCACAGCTTCGCGATGGGCATTTCACTGACCGTGGCCGCCTTCGGCATCTTCATGGCCTGGTGGATGTACCACAAGAAGCGCCTCAACCCGGAGCGCATCACGTCCGCGCTGGGCGAGGTCTACGTGGCGGTCGAGAACAAGTACTACATCGACGAAGCCGTCAACGGCTCCGTGATCAAGGGCACCCTGGGCCTGGCGCGCGCACAGAAGTGGTTCGACGAGAACATCATCGATGGTTTCGTGCTCCTCAACGGTCGCATCCACAAGGCGCTGGGCTTCATCGGGTTCTGGATCGATCGCACGATCGTGGACGGACTCGTGAACGCCACGGGCTCGATCACCGTCGCCTTCGGCTCCGTGCTACGGCTCTTCCAGACCGGTCGAGTTCAGCAATACGTTTCGCTCGCCGTCGCCGGAGGCCTCCTGGCCGCGGCATTCCTCATCCTCATCTAAGCCCGACCCGCCCTCCGTATCGCCTCCAGGCATCATGGAAGAGAACGCGACGCACATCCTCAGCTGGATCACCTTCACCCCCTTCATCGCGATGTGGGTGGTGATGTTCCTACCGAAGCAGAACATGTCCCTCATCAGGGGCGTCACCTTGGTGGGAACGTTCATCCCGCTGGTTCTGGCGACACAGGTCTACTTCGGGTCCTTCGACAAGGCTGCGACCGGCTACCAGCTGGTCGAGAAGGCCGACTGGATCGTCGGGATCAAGGCGCAGTACTTCATGGGCATCGACGGGTTGTCTCTACCCCTCGTCTGGCTCACGACCCTGCTGCTCTTCCTGGCCGTCCCCGCCAGCCAGACCGTCCCGCGTGTCTCGAAGGCCTACTACGTCCTCCTGCTCCTGCTCGAGGTCGGCATCGTCGGCGTGTTCGTCTCGCTCGACTACTTCCTCTTCTACGTGTTCTGGGAAATCATGCTGCTGCCCATGTATTTCCTGATCGGGATCTGGGGTGGTCCGCGCCGCGAGTACGCGGCCATCAAGTTCTTCCTGTACACGCTGGCCGGCTCGGTCCTGATGCTGGTGGCGGTCATCGCCCTGCGCCTGGACCAGGGCACGTTCTCGATCCCCGAGCTGGCCGAGGCCGGCCGCGCCGGACTGCTGGCGGGCCCGTCCCTGCTCGGAATGAAGTTCACGACCTGGGTCTTCTGGTTCCTGTTCGTGGCCTTCGCGATCAAGATCCCGGCCTTCCCATTCCATACGTGGCTGCCGGACGCACACGTCCAGGCGCCGACGCCGATCTCGGTCATCCTGGCCGGCATCCTGCTGAAACTCGGCGGCTACGGCCTGATCCGGGCCTGCTTCCCGATCGTGCCGGATGCGTTGCACGAGTTCGCGTACACCCTGGGCGTGATCGGGGTGATATCGATCGTGTACGGAGCCTACGTGGCCCTGGGCCAGAGCGACTTCAAGCGCATGGTGGCCTACAGCTCCGTCAGCCACATGGGCTTCGTGCTGCTGGGCATGGCCGCCCTGACCGAGTGGGGCATGAACGGCGCCGCCTTGCAGATGTTCAACCACGGCACCTCATCGGCTGCCTGCTTCCTCGTCGTCGGCATCATCTACGACCGCGCACACCACCGCGATCTGAACGCCTTCGGTGGCATCGGGCAGGTCATGCCGCGCTACTGGGCGCTGTCGACCGTGGCCTTCTTCGCCTCGCTCGGACTACCCGGCCTGGCCGGCTTCGTCTCCGAGGCCATGACCCTGATCGGTGCCTTCCAGTCCGAAGACACGCGCTTCCAGATCCTGGTGCTGTTCGCCTGTCTGGGCGTCGTCCTGACGGGTGCCTACATCCTGTGGGCCCTGCAACGCGTCTTCCTCGGGCCGCTCAACGAGAAGTACAAGGACTACTCGGACATCAACGCACGCGAGATGTTCAGTCTCGTGCCGTTGCTCTTCCTGTGCCTGCTGCTCGGTGTGGCCCCGTTCTTGCTCCTCGATTGGATGGACACGAGTGTTGTCGAGCTCATGCGCAAGCTGGGCGGCAGCTGATCGATCTCTCCCCAACTATTCTTGCAGAGCGCTAACGTGGAACACACTCACCTGGAAGGACTGGCAGCCATCAGCCCCGAGCTGACGCTGCTACTGTTCTCGCTCACGATCCTGGTGGTCGACCTGACGAGGTTCGGCCGCGAGGCCCGCATCGTCGGGTGGCTGACCATCGTGGGCCTGGCCGCGACCGCGGTGCAGCTCATCGCAGCCTTCGACGACCCCAACCAGACCGTCTTCGGCCTGGTCACCGTCGACCGCTTCGGCAACTTCTTCAAGCTCTTCACCGTGGCTGCGGTGGCCGTCGTCGTCTTCTTCGTGATGAACGACCGGCGCGAACGTAAGCGCGACATCGGCGAGTACTTCTTCCTCCTGACCGGAGCTGCCATCGGCATCTTCTTCATGGTCGGGACGAACAACCTGCTGCTCCTGATGCTCGGCCTCGAGCTCCTGTCCCTGGCCAGCTACGCCCTGGCGGGCTTCCACAAGGGCGAGAAGCGCTCGGCCGAGGCCGCCATGAAGTACGTCGTCTTCGGCGGACTCTCGGCCGGCATGATGCTCTACGGCATCAGCCTGCTCTACGGCCTGACCGGCACGCTCGACCTGACCGTCATGGCCTCGGCCACCGGCGACGGTCTGCCGCGCAGCCTGGCCGGCGCCATCCAGGACAGCCCCGCCGCCGTCGCCGTCTCGATCGTCCTGATCCTGGCCGGCTTCTGCTACAAGGTCTCGGTCGCCCCGTTCCACTTCTGGGCCCCGGACGTCTACGAGGGCGCCCCGACCCCGGTCACCACCTTCCTGGCCGTGGCCTCCAAAGCCGCCGGCTTCGGCGCCCTCTTGCGATTCATCGGCGTGCTCTTCGCCGCGCCCGCGACACAGGAAGCCGTCGCCGCCTACGGCCTGCAGGTCGGCCAGCTGATCGCCATCCTTGCCGCGGTCACCATGACCCTCGGCAACCTGGCCGCCCTCAACCAGGACAGCGTCAAGCGCATGCTGGCCTACTCGTCCATCGCCCACGCCGGCTACATCCTCATGGGCGTCGTCGCCATGAGCGCCGCCGGCTTCGAGGCCGCGATGGTCTACATGGGCGCCTACTACTTCATGAACCTGGGAGCCTTCGGCTTCCTGCTCTACTTCGAAGGCGTCACCGGCAAGAGCACCTACGAGTCCCTCAAGGGCATGGGCTGGCGCGCACCGGTGGCATCGATCGCGATGGTCGCGTTCCTTGTGTCACTGACCGGCCTGCCGCCGTCCGTCGGCTTTTACGGCAAGTACGCGCTCTTCGCAGCATGCTGGGCGGATGGATTCCGCTGGCTCGTAGTGGTGGCGGCTTTGAACTCGGTCGTCAGCCTCTTCTATTACATGCGAGTGGCGAAGGTGCTGTTCCTGTCGCAGCCGTCGGAGAAGAGCGCGGCGCCGCAACCGGCGATGACGGGACTGCTGGTCGTGATGGCGGTGTTGACGGTGCTGTTCGGTGTTTACGCGACACCGCTCGTCCGCTGGTGCCACGCCAGCATGGACATCCTGGGCTAGGGCGACGCTGCCAAGGCACTCAGTTCGGGCGGCCGGGGTCTGAAGGTGATCCTGATGCCGGAAAATCCGTTGGATCCAGTTCCGGTCGACAGGGTCGAGCGTCGCCGTACCAGGGGCGCCGCAGCCCCTCGTCCCGAAGAAAAGCTGGCCAGTGGAGCTTGGCAGGCCCCTGACCGCGAGCGTCACCATGGCGTGCACGTCGGTGCCGCTGCTTCGCAGGATCGCTCGGCCGGGTTTGGGGAACGGGCCATCTGAAGAGTCTCGCCGGACTCATCCCGCGGGAACGGTGCTTCATGATTTGTTATCCGCACCACACGTGACGGAGCCAGGTCTTCCGCCGCGCACCGGTCGAGCAGGGACCGGAACAACGCAGGGGTGGGTTCACCAGGATGGACAGCCCTGGCCAGCCCGAGAGGTCTCGCCAGAACGTCGCCGGGTCTCCCTGGTCTGGATAACCACACGGCAGCTGGCTCGAGGCGTAACCGCACCGTGTCCCGGGAGGTCCTGTTTCAGCGCCTATCCCCACTGACGGGGCATTCAGGCGGGCCCCGGCTTCCCAAGGAAGGAAATAGCGGATCCATGATCACAATGCCTGCAGTTATCTACGATAATGTAGAAATCATGCGATCCACCACCCAGATATCTGCCCACATCTCCCTGGCGACCAAGGAGAGCCTTGAGCGCATCGTGCGGACCCTGGGTGTGACCCGGACGCACCTGGTCGAGCAGGCACTCTTGCACCACTTCAGAGCTCTCGATGAGTTGCCCCCTGCGGCGATCGTCCCGGCCAGGGTGACCCTGTCGAAGGCCAGCGCCGAACAGGTCCGTGACCTGGTGGAGCGGCCGCCCGCAGCGACGGAGGACATGCAGCGTCTCTTCGATGACCGCTGAGATCCGCGTGTTGCGGGTTGACGACGACCGCAGCGCGTTCCGGTCGGGGGACGAGGCCCTCGACCTCTATTTCCACCGCTACGCCGGCCAGAACCAGTTCAAGCACCACATCGGTGTCAGCTACGTGGCCGTCGAGGAGGACGCGATCCTCGGGTTCGTGACGCTCTCGACCGCCACACTCGATGCGGAGGAGCTCTCCAGCGGCAGGCCGATGCCTCCCTATCCGATGCCTGTACTACGCCTGGCACGCCTGGCGGTGGACGTCGCCGCACGCGGCCGGGGAGTCGGACGCGCGCTCTTGCGCTTCGCGATCGAGCTCGCCGAGCGCCAGCGGGATGAAGTGGGCTGCGTCGGCGTTCTCGTGGATGCCAAGCCCGGCGCCGTCGAGTTCTACCGGAGCTACGGGTTCGTGCAGCTGGAAACGCTAACGGGTGGGGCGCTGATCCTGCCTCGTCCCGTAGCGATGTTCGTTCCCCTGGGCTCGGTTCCCCGTGAACCACAGCGCTGACCCGAACTTCCGGCTCCACTCCTCTCAGCTGCGCGCGGTTGCGCGGTGCCGAAACAGCCAGGCCTGGCCCAGGAGTGCGGCTCCGACGAGTCCGAAGACAGCCCCAGCTGCCCGTGCCGTGGCCCCGCACCGATGAGACCCGTCCACCACGCCTGGAGTTCGCTACGGCCCAGTATCACGGTCCGGATGCGCCTTCCGGCCGCTGAAGGCGAATGTACCGAGGCAGAGCGAAATCCGACGGCTAACGGTCCCACCAGCCGGACAACGCCCGTCGGGTCTTGCCATGGCCTGGCACATTCGCCCGCGGCGCGCGTTTCCGCATCAGCGGCGTACCCTTCGCCGCCTACCGGGCCCACGGTTGCCGCTGGCTCGCCGTCATGGCCGTGTTGACGGTCCTGTTCGGTGTCCATGC
>JBLHKW010000009.1:0-54141 GCA_047618565.1 Planctomycetota bacterium | reverse complement strand
CTCAGCTACGCACTCAACGGAAGCTACGGGATTCGAGGCGGATACCCGTTTCCGATCGGTGGACAGCGGGGCTTCGACAACGCGTTGATCCTGAGCCTCGTCTACCACTTCTGATCCGGTTCGCTGCCGACCTCTTCAGCGGCAGCGGCCGTGGCCCGGAGCACGGCGCGTGTATGGCCATGCGCGACGCTGTCCTAGCCGATGAAGAAACCGGGCAACAGACCCAGGGCGAGCACCATCGCCACGCACAGGCCCGTCGCCAGGGACGCCGACATGCGGCGCGTCATCGGCGGTGCCTGGCCCTCGATTTCGGGCTGCATGTACATGGCGACGATCACGCGCAGGTAGTAGCCGAGCGCGACGACGGAGAGCAGGGCGCCGACGATGGCGAAGCCCGTCAGACCCGAGCGGACCGCGACCGAGAACACGAACCACTTGCCGAGGAAGCCGCCCGTGGCGGGGATGCCGCCGAGGGAGAGCATGAAGAGCGTGAGTGCAGCGGCGATGCCCGGGCGGCGGCCGGCCAGGCCGCGCAGGGACTCGAGCTTGGTGAAGTGTTCACCGTCCGCTTCGAGCCACGAGAGCAGGCCGAAGGCGCCGCCCGCGGTGAACACGTAGGCCGCCATGTAGTACAGGGCTGCGCCGGTGGATTGGCCTTCCGGGTCACCCGCGAGGGCGCCCGCGACGACGAGCAACAGCGTGCCCGCGTGGGCGATGCCCGAGTAGGCCAGCATGCGCTTGACGTCTTCCTGGACCAGGGCGCCCAGGTTGCCGACCGCCATGGTGATCACTGCGATCGCGGCGATGACCGGCGCGGCCCCGCTCGGGAGCAGGAAGATCAGCTTGAGCAGGAAGGCGAAACCAGCGGCCTTGGTGCCCGTGGCCATCAGCGTCGTGACCGGAGTCGGGCTGCCCTGGTAGACGTCCGGGACCCAGAGGTGGAAGGGGAAGACGCTGACCTTGAAGAACAGGCTGGCGAGCATCAGACCAACACCGGTGAGGCCGAGGGTCGAGTGGATGCCGAGCTCGCGCAGCTCGATCATGGAGAGCGTGCCGCTATCCATGTAGGTCAACGCGGCGCCGTAGAGGAAGAGCGCGGCGGCGAAGGCGCCCAGGACGAAGTACTTCAGGCCAGCCTCGACCGAGCGGTCGCGCGCGCGCTGGAAGCTGGCCAGGCAGTAGAGCGGGATCGAAAGCAGTTCGAGGCCCACGAAGAAGACGATCAGGTCCTCGGCACCCGCCATCAACATCATGCCGATGGGCGTGCAGAGCATGAGCACGTCGTGCTCACCGAGGAACTTGCGATCGGTCTTGTAGTAGCGTCGGCCGAAGATCCACGCGATCAGGGTGCTGGCCAGGAAGATCATGCCCCAGTACGCGCTGGCGCTGTCCGCGGCATAGGTGCCGCCGAGGATCGGGCCGATCGGGTCGCGGGAGATCAGTACCTCGCCCCAGAAAGCGCTCAGCAACGTCGCCACGAAGACGATGGGCCGTAGCTTGTCACCCTGGGGGAAGATCTCGATCAGGAGCAGAAGCAGCACGCCCACGGTCAGCGTCAGCATCGGGGAGACGCCGGTCAGGAAGGCGTCGTTGAAGAATCCCTGGAGGCTCTCGGCGTTCATCGTTGGGTTCCGGTTGTCGTGGTCGCGGGCTCGATCGTGTCCGCCTGGCCGACCTCCAGGTCAGCGCGTGCGGCTTCGACGCGTTCGAGGACCGCGTCGATCGAACTTGCGGTCTTGTCGAGGAACGGGTTCGGCTGCACGCCGATCCAGACGCAGGCCAGCACGATCGGGATCATCAGGCCGATCTCGCGCGGCATCAGGTCCTTCAGGTTGCGGTTCTCGTCGCGCTCCAGCGGCCCGAAGAGCATCTTGCGCGTGGCGACCAGCAGGTACACGGCGCCGAGGATGACGCCCGAGACGGCGATGGTGCCGAGCCACGGACAGGACTCGAAGGCGCCGAGCAGGATCAGCCATTCACCCACGAAGCCGTTCAGCCCGGGCAGACCGACGCTCGAGAGGACCGCGATCACGAAGAAGAAGGCGAAGACGGGCATCGATGCGGCCACGCCCCCGAACTGGTCCAGCAGGCGCGTGTGGCGGCGCTCGTAGATCATGCCGACCAGCAGGAAGAGCAGTCCCGTCGACAGCCCGTGGTTGATCATCTGCAGCACGCTGCCGCGCATCCCGGCCTGGGTCAGGGCGAACATGCCGAGCACCACGTAGCCGAGGTGACTGACCGAGGAGCACGCGATCAGGCGCTTGATATCGGTCTGCGCCATGGCGAGCAACGCGCCGTACACGATGCCGATCGTGCCCAGGGTCATGAAAAGTGGAGCGGCCGCGATGGCTGCCGCCGGGAACATGGCGATGCCGAAGCGCAGCAGGCCGTAGGTGCCCATCTTGAGCAGGACGGCTGCAAGCAAGACCGAGCCCGAGGTGGGGGCCTCGGTGTGTGCGTCCGCGAGCCAGGTGTGGAAGGGGAAGAGCGGGACCTTGATGGCGAAGGCCAGTGCGAAGCCCGCGAAGAGCCAGCCCTGGACGGCCAGGGGCTGTGCGGCGGACCAGTCCGTGACGGCCGCGATGTCCGAGCTACCGGCGTGGTAGATCAGCGCGATGGCCGCGATCAGCATCACGAGGCTTCCGCTGAGCGTGTACAGGAAGAACTTGATCGTGGCGTACAGCCGACGGTCGCCGCCCCAGATGCCCAGCATGAAGTAGAGCGGGACGAGGCTGATCTCCCAGAAGAAGTAGAACAGCACCAGGTCGTGGGACAGGAACACGCCGAGCATGCCCGTCTCCATGACGAGCAGCCAGATCATGAACTCCCTGACGCGCGTCTTGATGTGGCCGGGCGTCGAGATGACCACGATCGGCATGATCAACGTCGTCAGGCAGACGAGCAGGATCGAGAGTCCATCGACCGCAAGCTTGTAATGCACAACCGTGCCGCCCGGGATCGTGAACCAGGCGTGCTCCGTCACGTACTGCGCTGCGGCGGTACCGTTCTCGAAGCCGTTCCAGATGACCAGGCTGAGTGCGGCCACGATCAGCGTGAAGCCGAGGGTGATGACGCGCAGCAGGGACTTGGAATCCGTCGGGACGAACGCGATCAGCAGTGCACCGATCAGCGGCAGGAAGGTGATGCAGGTCAACAGGCTCATGCGGCCGCTCCGATCAGCATCCAGACCAGGGTCAGGGCGACGCTGACGGCGCCCATCCAGAGTCCATAGGTCGCGATGTTGCCGTCGGCCATGCGCCGCAGCTTGGTCCCGATGGAGCGTGCCCCGGCCGCGGCGCCGTTCACGACGCCGTCGATCACAAACTGGTCGACGACGACTGCGACGATGTAAGAGAGCGTCTTCAAGGGCTGGACGATCAGGCGGCCGTAGGCGCGATCGATGCCCCAGGCATCCGTCAGGAAGCGCGCGGCTGCGGGTTCCTCGGCGAACAGGCGTTCATCGGTCTGCGTGCCGCCGCGGTGTCCGTGGAAGCCAAGGTGCGCGAAACCGAGGGCGATCGCGGCACCGAAGCCGAGCAGGATCCATTCGGTAGCGTGGCTCAGGTGCGGCGCATGGCCGTGTTCGCCCATGAGGATCGCGTTGCCTGGCGCCACGACCGGTTCGAGCCAGTCCTTGAGCGCGTGCGCAACATGGAACACCTCGGGCAGGCCCAGTGCGCCCGCCACGATCGAGAGGCCAGCCAGAACGAAGAGCGGCGTGGTCATGAGAGGTCCGGACTCGTGCGGGTGCACCTTGTCCACGTCGAAGCGCTCCTCGCCGAAGAACGTCAGGCTCACGGCGCGCCACGAGTAGTAGGCGGTCATCATCGCGGTCAGGACGCCAAGGCCCCAGAGGATCCAGTAGCCGCCGCCGCGCGCCAGGGTCTGGGCCAGGATCTCGTCCTTCGAGAAGAAGCCCGAGAGTAGCGGCAGGCCCGAGAGCGCCGCGGCGCCAACGGTGAAGGTCAGGAAGGTGCGCGGCATGTACTTGCGCAGCCCGCCCATGCGGTGCATGTCCTGCTCGTCGTGCATGCCGTGGATCACGGAGCCCGCGCCGAGGAAGAGCAACGCCTTGAAGAAGGCGTGCGTGACCAGGTGGAAGATGGCCGAGGCCCAGGCGCCCGCGCCCAGGGCCAGGAACATGTAGCCCAGCTGGCTGACGGTCGAGTAGGCCAGGACCTTTTTCAGGTCGCGCTGCACGATCGCGGTCGATCCGGCGATCGCGGCGGTGACTGCGCCGATTGTCCCGATGAAGAACAGCACGTTCGGCGCGGAAGCGAAGAGCGGATTCAGGCGCACGATCAGGTAGATGCCCGAGGTCACCATGGTGGCCGCGTGGATCAGTGCCGACACAGGAGTCGGTCCGGCCATCGCGTCCGGTAGCCACACGAACAGGGGCAGCTGGGCCGACTTGCCGCAGGCTCCGCCGAACAGCAGCAGGGCCGCCAGGGCCAGTGTGCCGCCTTGCTCCTCCATGACCTGCGCAACGCCCGCGCCGATGTCGGACATGTCGAGCGTGCCGAAGACGCGCACCAGCAGGAACATGCCCAGCAGGAAGAAGGCGTCGCCGATGCGGTTGACCACGAAGGCCTTCTGCGCCGCCTCGGCGGGCCAGCCCTTCGAGTACCAGAAGCCGATCAGCAGGTAGGAGCAGAGCCCGACGCCCTCCCAGCCGACGAACATGCCGACCAGGCTGGAGGACAGCACCAGCATCAGCATCATCGCGACAAACAGGTTCATGTAGGCGAAGAACTTCGCGTAGCCCGGGTCACCCTTCATGTAGCCGGCGGCGTACACGTGAATCAGGAAGCCGACGCCGGTCACGACCAGGATCATGACGCTCGAGAGGCGGTCCACGACCATCGAGACCTGGACGTCGAAGTCGCCCGTGTTGATCCAGTTCCAGGGCTGGCTCTCGAGACTCTCGAGCCCGGTGTCCGCGCCCGCGCGCAGGAGCAGGAAGGCGCGCACGGCGAGCACGAAGATGATCGCCATCTCGCCCGTGGCGATCCAGGCTGCCAGCGGCGTGAGCGAATCAGGGGCGGCCTCGGCGCCAGCGCCGATCCTGCGCTTGCGCAGGATCGCGAAGTGCAGCGCGCCGCACAGAGCGCTCCCGAGGAGCGGAAGGACTGGGATGAACCACAGCCAGTTCACGGATTCGGTCAATGGGCTAGTCCCGCAGAAGGTTGAGGGCGTCGACGGAGACGGTCTGCTTGCGCCGGAAGAGGGCGATCACGAGGGCCAGGCCGACCGCGGCCTCAACCGCGGCGATGGCGATGACGAAGATCGCGAAGATCGGGCCCTCGAGGCTCAGGTCACCGGGTACGGAGTGCTGACGGGCCGCTGCGATGAACGTGATGTTGGCCGCGTTGAGCATCAGCTCGATGCTCATCAGGACGACGATCAGGTTGCGGCGCAGGAAGAAGCCCGCGAGACCGATCGAGAACAGGATCCCGGCCAGGATCAGGATGTGTTCGGTGGGGACGGTCATGCGCTGCCTCCAGTCTCGCCGGGCTTGGTCGAACCGCCCGGGCGCTGGCGCTTGGCCAGTACCATCACGCCGACCGCTGTCGCCAGAAGCAGGACCGATGCGGCCTCGAAGGGCAGGCTGTAGCGCGTGAACATCTCCCTCGCCAGCTCGGGAATGGGGTCGTTGCCGCTGGCCGCGAGTGCCGGGTCGACCGCGCTGAACTGCGTGCCCAGAATCGCGATCAAGCTCAACACGAGCATGCCCACGGCCACTCCGATGGCGGCCTTGGCACGCGGTCCCTTGCCCAGGTGCTGTTCGATCTGGCCCGCCACGTCGTCGTCGCCCAGGTTGAGCAACATGACCACGAACAGGAACAGCACCATGATCGCGCCGGCGTACACCATGATCTGGATCGCGGCGATGAACTGGAAACCCGCCAGTAGATAGATCATCGATACCGCGAAGAAGCAGCCGAGCAATGAGGTCACGCTCATGACTGGGTTCTTCGCGACAACGACGCCTAGCGCTGTCAGGATGGCGGCCAGCGCCGCTACGTAGAAGAGGAAGTCTGCCACCGTTCGTTGATCCTCCGGACGTAGTCCATCCGGTTCTTGAGGGCCGATGCGGGTCGCTTGAGTTTCTCGATGTTGTAGATGAGGTCGCGGCGGGAATAGGCCGCGAGCTCCAGCTCATCGCTCATGTAGATGGCTTCCTTGGGGCAGGCTTCTTCGCAGAAGCCGCACAGGATGCAGCGCAGCATGTCGATGTCGAAGCGCTCGGGTTCGCGCTCGATCGTACGATCGGTCTCCTGACCGTCGATCGTGATGGCGTATGCGGGGCAGGCTGCCTCGCACAGGCCGCAGGAGACGCAGGCGATGTTGTTGTCCGCGTTGACCACCAGGCGCGGCTGGCCGCGGGTGACCTCGGTGGTGATCAGCGGCTCTTCCGGGTACTGGCGCGTGAAGCGCGGCTCGAACATCTTGCGGAAGGTGATCCGCAGCCCGCGCAGGATCTCGGGCAGATAGAGGCGCTCGGAGAGACTGAGCGTCTTGCGTTTGACGATCACCATGTCATTGGCCTCCACCGAAGAGCGATATCACCATGCCGGTCACGAAGAGGTTGGCCAGGGCTATCGGAAGGAAGACCTTCCAGCCGAGCGCCATGAGCTGGTCGAAGCGGAATCGGGGTAGCGTCCAGCGCACCCAGATGAACAGGAACATGAAGAAGCCGGCCTTGAGCAGGAAGGCGGCCAGGCCGATGAACCACGGCGCTCCGCTCCAGAAGGGGACCGAGGGGCCGCCCAGGAACAGGGTCGTGGTCAGGCATGTCATCACGATCATCGAGCAATACTCGCCGATGAAGAACAGCGCGAACTTCATCGATGAGTACTCGGTGTGGAATCCGGCGACCAGCTCCGGCTCGCACTCGGCGAAGTCGAAGGGATGTCGGTTGGTCTCGGCGAACGTCGCGATCACGAACAGCACGAAGGCGATCGGCTGTGACCAGATGTTCCAGCTGAAGAAGGACTGCTGTGCGTCGACGATGTCGCGCAGGTTCAGGGAGCCGGTCATCGCGACCACGCACAGGATGGTCAGGATGAGTGACAGCTCGTAGCTGATCATCTGGGCCGAGGCGCGCAGTCCGCCCAGCAGCGAGTACTTCGAGTTGCTGGCCCAGCCGCCGAGGATGATGCCGTAGATACTCAGCCCGCCGACGCCGAGGATGTAGAGGATGCCCACATCGAGGTCGGTGATCGAGAAGAAGGTGGTCACGCCGAACAGCTCGACCTCGCCCGCGAACGGAATCACGGCCACGGTCATCATGGCCGGGACCGCTGCCAGCATGGGGCTGAGGCGGAACATCCAGCGGTTGGCGCCGTCGGGCATGACCTCTTCCTTGAAGATGAACTTCACGCCGTCGGCCAGGGGTTGCAGCAGGCCGAAGGGACCCACGCGGTTCGGGCCGACGCGGTACTGCATCCAGGCCGAGAACTTGCGTTCCGCCAGGGTGCTGAGGGCCGCCGTGGCGACCAGGCCGCCGAGGATGACAGCACACTTGATGAGAGCGATGAGCAGCAGGTTCATCGGGCACTCACACTCGCTTCCTGGCCTTGTTCAAGCAGGTTCAGGATCTCGGTCAGGATGCGCGTCGTGCGCCACACACCCGTCGGCGCGGAACGGGCCGCAGCGATGTGTCCGGTCTTCCCATCGACGTTGACCCAGGTGCCCTCGCGCTCGGCGTGATTCGGAACGCCGATGCAGATGTCGCTCATGGGGACCTCGTCCACGTGACAGTCGAGCACGATGCAGCGCTTGGTGGAGGGCATCGCGGCCAGCTGCTCGGGTCCGATCAGCTCGACCACCCGCTCACCCACGAGCAGCGTGGAGGAGCGATCCGCAAGCTGGGCCAGGATCTCGTCGGCGCTGGCGGCGGTGAAACCGAGGTCGCTCAGCCCGCGCCTGTTCGGACACGGGTCACCGGTGTGCAGCAGGTCGTCCTTGAGGTCGTTCGCGGCGGGCGAAACAAAGAGCGGCGTCTGCCCGAGCGCTTTGGCGATGCGTAGCAACTCGGCGCCTTCTTCCTGGGTCAGGAAGGGGGACGCCACGATCAGCGGCTCGCCGTGGATCTTCAGCAGGTCGCGCACCGATTCGAGCGCGTCGGCCGTGTCGGCATGTTCCCAGCCTGCACTTCCGCGCAGCGCGGCGCCGGTCAGGCGATCCGGTGCGTTGGCGTGCTCCAGGGCGAAGCGGCCCGTGTCGCACATCCACCAGTCGTTTACTTCGGGATTGTGACGGGGACGGAAGCGCTCGACGGTCTTGCCACGCAGGACCTCGGTCGTGACCGAGCAGCCGCGGCTGCATTCAGCGCATGTGGACGCGACCTTGTGCAGGTTCCAGACGCGGGCTTCGAAGCGGAATTCCTTGAGGGTCAGCGCACCCACGGGACAGACATCGGCCAGGTTGCCCTGGTAATTGCCCTCGAGCGGCTCGTCCATGAAGGTCTCGACGACCGAGTGCGATCCGCGCTGGCCGATCACCAGCTGCGGCGTCTCGGGCACTTCCTCCATGAAGCGCACGCAGCGGCTGCACAGGATGCAGCGCTCCTGATCGAGCAGGATCACGTCGCCCAGGTCCTTGCGCTTCTCGAGCTTGCGGCGCGGCTCGGCGCTGCGCCCCTGGCCCTGCTTCTCGTTGAAGCTGTAGTCCTGCAGGGTGCACTCGCCGGCCTTGTCGCAGATCGGACAGTCCAGGGGGTGGTTCTTCAGCAGGAACTCGAGGCACTCGCGACGCGTTTCGTGCGCCTTGGGTGCTTCGGTGTTGACGCGCATGCCCTCGACGACGGGCGTGCGGCATGCCACGACCACGCGCGGCGGCATGTCGCCCTGGGCGACCTCCACCTGGCAGATGCGGCAGGAGCCGACGGGGGACAGACCCGGGTGGTAGCAGTAGTGGGGGACGTCGCTGCCGTTCTGATGGCAGGCGTGGATCAGCGGCTTGGTCGGATCCGCCTCGACCTCACGGCCGTTCAGGATGATGGTCGTCACGCGCCCACCTCCTGGGCTTCTGGCTTGCCGGACGCGTGCATTGGACACCCGCCCTGGTGCACGTGCTCCTCCAGCTCGCCCCGGAAGTGCTTGAGCACAGCCAGGGTCGGGATGGCGGCGGCGTCGGACAGCGCGCAGATCGTCTTGCCCGGCGTCATGCCATTGGCAAGGTCGGCCAGCATGTCGATGTCGGCCAGGGTCCCGCGACCGAGCTCGATGCGCTCGAAGATCTGCGAGAGCCACTGAGTGCCCTCGCGACACTGACTGCACTGGCCGCAGCTCTCGTGGTCGTAGAAGCGGCCGATGATCCAGCTCGTACGAACGGTGCAGGCCGTCTCGTCGAGGATGATCATGGCGCCCGTCCCGAACATCGATCCGATGCCCTTGATGGAGTCGTGGTCCATGGGGGTGTCGATCAGGTCGGGCGGTACCAGGCCAGTGGACGAGCCGCCGGGGAACCAGGCCTTGAGCGTACGACCCTTCCAGACACCGCCAGCGTGCTTCTCGAGCACGTCGCGCGCCGAGATTCCGAGGGGCAGCTCGTACACGCCGGGCTTCTCGACGTGTCCCGAGATGCCACACAGGAAGTTGCCCGCGCTCTTCTCGGTGCCCATGGTTTTGAACCACTCGGCGCCACGGTCGATGATGAAGGGCAGGTTGAAGATCGTCTCGACGTTGTTGACCGTCGTCGGCTGACCCCAGAGTCCGAATCCGGCCGGGAAGGGGGGCTTGGGTCGCGGGTGGCCGCGCTTGCCCTCGAGGCTCTCCATCAGCCCCGTCTCCTCGCCGCAGATGTAGGCGCCCGCGCCCTTGTGCATGTGGATCTCGCAGGAGAAGTCCGTGCCCAGGATCCTCTGACCGACGAGCCCGGCGGCACGCGCTTCGTCGAGCGCGGCCTGTATCCGGTCGTAGGGCAGGCGGTACTCGCCACGCACGTAGATGTAGACGGCTTCGGCCTGGATCGCGAGGGCAGCGATCAGGCAGCCCTCGATCAGGCCGTGCGGATCCTCGCGCATCAGCACGCGATCCTTGCAGGTGCCGGGCTCGGATTCGTCCGCGTTGACAGCGATGTAGCGCGGACGCGGGTCTTTCACCGGATCCGGCATGAAGCTGAGCTTAAGCCCGGTCGGGAATCCAGCACCGCCACGGCCGCGCAGGCCGGAGGCCTTGATCTCCTCGATCACCTCCATGCGCGGTGTGCCCGCCTCGACCAGCTTGGTGATGGCGCGATAGCCCCCGTTTGCCTTGTAGGTGGCGAGGGTGTGTGAGTCTTCGAGCTTGGCCCGATCGAGCAGGTAGGTTTCGTGGCTCACTTCACCGCTCCAAGGATTCGGTCCACATCGGCGGGCTCGAGCTCTTCGTGGAAGATACCGTCGAGCACGATCATCGGGGCCGTCGTACACGAACCCTGGCACTCGACGCGCTCGACGAAGAACTTCTTGTCGTCCGAGTTCTGCCCAGGCTGTGCGCCGGTTACGGAGCAGACGCGCTCGAGGATGTCCTCCGCGCCGCGCAGGTCACAGGCAATGTTGTGGCACACGCTGACCACGTGCTTGCCGATCGGACGCAGGTGAAACATGGGGTAGAAGGACGCGACCCCGTAGACCTCGACCGGCTCCATGTCGAAGTACTCGGCACAGGCGCGCATGGTGTCCGGGGAAATCCATCCGCCCAGTTCTTCCTGGCAACGGTGCAGGGCCGGAATGAGCGCCGCGCGCCGCTCCGGGTACTTCTTGCAGAGTTCGTCGAACTCCGCCTTCAACTTGTCCGGGAACGCCATCAGCGATCTACCTCACCCATCACGAAATCGAGACTACCGATGACCGCGATCAGGTCGGAGAGCAGGCGCCCCTCGACGAGCTTCGGGATCACTTGAACGTTCATCAGTCCAGGCGCGCGGATATGACAGCGCACGGGGTCGCTGGTCCCATCGGACGCCAGGAAATAGCCGAGCTCGCCCTTGCTGGACTCGATCGCGGTGTAGGCCTCGCCCTTGGGCAGGGCCATGTCCGTCACGACCTTGAACTGGAAGATCAGCTCTTCCATGGACTTGTCGATGCGCTCCTTGGGCGGCAACACGTAGCGCCGGTCGTCTGTCAGGAACTCCTGTCCGCGGCTGGCCTGCAGGCGCTCGATGGCTTGCAGGCAGATCTTCACCGACTGGCGCATCTCCTCGATGCGCACCAGATAGCGGTCGAAGCAATCGCCGTTGGTGCCGATCGGGATCTCGAAGTCGTAGGTCTCGTACCCGCAGTAGGGCTGCTGCTTGCGCAGGTCCCACTCCACACCCGAGGCACGCAGGATCGGGCCGGAGAGCGACCAGGCCAGCGCCTCGTCCTTGGTGATGGCTCCGACGCCCGTGTTGCGCTCGTGCCAGATGCGGTTGCCCGTCAGCAGAGCCTCGTACTCGTCGATACGTTCCGGGAAGGAACGCACCCACGCGCCGATGCTGCGCAACAGGTCGTCATCCATATCCGCGTACACACCGCCGAGCCGGATGTACGTGTTGTTCATCCGGTGCCCGGAGTAGGCGTCGAGCAGGTCGTAGATCTTCTCGCGCTCGCGGAAGGTGTAGAAGAACATCGACACCGCGCCCAGGTCGATCGACGTCGTGCCGACGTAGATCAGGTGCGCCATGATGCGTGAGAGCTCCATCAGCAGGACCCGCAGCTCCTGTCCGCGCTGGGGCACCTCGACTCCGGCCAGCTTCTCGAGTGCGAGCGCATAGCCGATGTTGTTCATGAACGGCTGGACGTAGTCGAGCCGGTCCGTGTGGGGGAAGAACTTGCGCCAGCCGAGGCTCTCGCAGGCCTTCTCCTTGCCGCGGTGCAGGTAGCCCACATCGGGGACGCAGCTACGTAGGGTCTCACCGTCCAGCGTCACCAGCAGACGCAGCACACCGTGGGTGGCGGGGTGCTGCGGGCCGATGTTGAGCTTCATCAACTCGCCGCACAGCGGGTCGTCCGGATCGAACCCGTCGGTCGAGAAGGCGCTGTATTCGAAGGTCTGCGTTTCAGTCATGGTGCAGGTCGCCCGCTTAGCGGCTGCGCTCCCACTCGCGATAGAGACGGTCCGGCTCGATGCCCTGGTGCGGGAAGTCCTTGCGCAGGGGGTGGTGGTCGTAACCTTCGGGCATCAGCAGCCGGCGCAGGTCGGGGTGGCCGTCGAAGCCGATGCCAAACATGTCGAAGCACTCGCGCTCCGAGAAGTTGGCGCCCGGCCACAGGTCCGTCACGCTGGCCACGGATTCGCCATCGGCGACGCGCGTGCGTACGCGCAGGCGATCGTTGTGCGTGACCGAAAGCAGCCCGTAGTTGAGCTCGAAGCGCGCGGCTGCGCCCTGGCGGTCGATGGCGGTCACGAACGTCGACATCTCGAAGCCGCAGGCGTCACGCAGGGCGGTCATGACCTCGTGCAATCGACCGGCCTCGATCTCTATGCAAAGGCTGTCGTCGCAGGTCTCTGCGACGGTGTAGTCGGAGTCCGCGAGCGCGGATTGGATTCGATCGATTACGCTCATCAGCTCGGCGTTCCCTGGGCGGGATCGGTGGTCTCGTCGGGGGCCTCAAACGTGCCGATGCGGCGCGTCTTGACCGCACGGTTGGGGGGCATCGAGAACTGACCGGTGCCGGCGTCGCCGCCCTCGAGTTCTCCCTGGGCGAGGCGCGTCAGCGGCGATTCGCGCTCGATCTTCTTCTGCAGCTTCATCAAGGCGTCGATGACCGCGTCGGGGCGCGGCGGGCAGCCGGGCACATACACGTCGACGGGCAGGATCATATCCACGCCCTGGACGACCGAGTAGCTGTCGTACATGCCGCCAGAGGAGGAGCAAACACCCATGGCGATCACCCATTTTGGGTCCGGCATCTGGTCGTAGATCGTGCGGCAGGCCTTGGCCATCTTCCAGGTCAGGGTGCCCGCGACGATCATCAGGTCGCACTGCCTGGGACTGAAGCGCGCGGCCTCTGCGCCGAAGCGCGCCAGGTCAAAGCGCGGCCCGATCATGGCCATCAGTTCGATGCCACAGCATGAGAGGCCCAGCGGCATGGGCCACAGGCTGTTCTTGCGGCCCCAGTTAATGAGCGCGTTGCCGCGCGTCGCGAGGAAACCCGCGTCGTTCGCGCTCTCGGTGATGTTCTTTAGCGATCCCAATCGAGGCCCCCTTTGCGCCAGACGTAGGCGAGTGCGATGGCCAGCAGCGCGACGAAGATCGCGATCTCGCTGAACACCAGTCCGCCCACTCCCTCGGCCGCGAAGCCCTTGGCCGCGACGGCCCACAGAACCAGAAAGATCGACTCCACGTCGAACAGGATGAAGAGCACCGCGACCAGGTAGAAGTGGATCGACAGCCGCAAGCGCGCACTACCGACCGGATCCATGCCGCACTCGTAGGCGGCACCTTTGCTCTTCGCTCTGCGCTTCGCACCCGCCAGATCCGACAACACGAGGTTGCCGATGGCGAAGGCCAGCACCAGTCCGGAGAGGACGAGGATGGGGAGGTATGCGGTCAGCATGGCGGGCGGGGAGCGCGGTGCAGAACGTATTAATATGGAGGAACCCGGGGTGGGTCCTGTCGTTGCCGGGCAGACGAAACGAGCGAAGAGTTTAGCGGCGCGCAACCGGGTCGCAACGGTGGCCCGTGGCCATATCAAGGCATCCGGGCCGGGGACGGGGGCGCGCTCCCCGGGGCGTCGCCTGAACGGCAGACGGATATGGCGGTCCGTTGATGTAAGTTATGTGCAGGTAATGCTTTACGTGGATGGTCACGTCAGAGGCGCACGTGCTCTCCGCCAGTGGTCTCCGCCAGGATCTCCAAGGTGTCGTCTCCGAAGGACCCCAGCTGGACGCAGTGCACGATCCAGCGGCTCTGGCTCAGGGTCCTCTTGAGCAGGGGCAGGACCCAGGCGGAGCCCTCGGCGGTCTGGCCGTCGCACAGGACGATCACGGTGTCCGCCTCGGTCTTGTCGAGATCGATCTTACCCCCGCGCTTGAGCCCGATGGCGGCCTCGAACCCCTGGCGCAGGAAGGTCCCGCCCTTCGGGTGCCTGGAGAGCAGCCAGGTGCGGGCCGCCTTGAGGCGGCCCGGCGTCGCTCCCTGGAGCCGCTCCTGCCAGCGCTCGGGAGTATCGTCGAAGAGGACGACATTGAAGCGCGTGCGCGGGCCCATTCGCTCCAGCAGCGAGATCATCTGCGCGACCGCTTCCTCATATCGAGTCCAGTCGCTCGAGGCCGTGCGTCCGTCCCGCGGTGCGATCCTTGCGTCCATGCTACCCGAGTGGTCGATCAGGAAAACCACACGATCGGTCAGTGGCCGGAGGCCGAAGAACGAGGCCTCGGTCATGCCCTGGTCGGATCCGCTGTCGTGCACCGGTACCTGTCCCGCCTGGACTCCCTTCCACCAGGTGCGCCAGCGGCCCGGATGTGCACCGAGGCGCATACCTGAGCGCTGCTGCAGGGACTCGACGAGGTCGTTCAGGACCCGGCGCACGGGTTCGCCCGCGTTCGCGCGCTCGACCCACAGGTCGAATGCATCGATCAACAAGGGGACCACAATCGACGTTTCAAGGGCTTTGGAGACGTTTATTGAGTGGACCGCAAGACGCCAGTCGGGCAGGCCGATATGCGTGCGCACGTACTCGAAGAGGCCTGCGTTGACCGGACTCTCCAGCGCCAGCCGTGAATGCTGGAAGTGGTATTCCAGTGCCGGGAAGATCGCGCTCTGGGCCTCGAAGTCCTCCTTTTGCAACAGTCGCAGGCACATCGTGTGCACCGAGTCGAGCTGGCGCCCAGCGAGTGACCAGACTGCAGCTTCGCGCACGATGCCCTCGTCTTCGCGCGCGCAGGTGGCCAGCGCCATGGTCAGTCCCGGGTCGTCCTTGCGCGCCAGTACCAGCGCGCACGCAGCGCGGCGTTCCTCAGGATGTCGGTCGGGGCTCACGAGTACGTCCTTCGCCAGCCAGCGCACGAGCGGGCGGTCGAGCGACATGCTGAGCTCGAACTCTGCCATCTGCTTCAGCTGCTCACCCTCGGCCGCGCGTTTGCTGTCGAGGGAATCCGTCAGTCGGATACCAGCTCCATAGACGTCCAGGACCGCGATCGCCACCACGCGCTGGCCCTCGAAGCTGGCGCGCGCGATGGCGCGTGTCCGCGCCAGCAGGCTGCGCAGTTCGACCGCGTAATCGTCCCCGAGCAGGTGCGGACGTTTCTGGCAGCGCTGGGTCCATTCCTCGAGCTTGCGCACCGCCGGGGGAACCTCGTCACCCGTCGAGCGGGGGCTGCTGATGGCCACGGCAGCCACCAGCAGGGTGGTTATGGCGGTCAGGACGGCTTTCTTGAGTCGCATGGGAGGGGCCCCGGAAGCCGGGCTGCTTCGACTCTACCCCGCGACTGGCCCGCCGTTACAGGGTGTACCCGTACGGTGCGGGAGCTGCTGGCCATCGGCGGGGGATCCACGGGTTTCGGGTGCTCGTGCGGTTCTCCAGACGGGTGGTTGGGAGTACGGTGGACCCGCGATCTCCGCTCGGATGAGCGCTGACCCAGCGTAGAGTCCCCTTCCGCTCGGGAGGGCAATCACGGTAACCCAGACCACAGTCATGCTTCGAAACACCCGGCCTTCCCTGATCCTCGTACCTTTTCTCCTGGTAGGTGCGACCAGTTGCGGTAGCAGCGACGACGACAGCACAGGCGTTCTGCCGTTCATCATCCAGACCACAGCGCAGTCGGTCGCGGGCACGACGCCGGTGCGCGTCTCGGAGCGCTACGTGGCGTACCTGGCGGACGAGGCCTCGACCGGCGCGGGCACGACCTTCAACACGGACATGGATGTGATCGACTCCGTGGCGTTCGTCGTCAACACGGTCACCCGCACCCAGACCAACGTGGGCGTGGCGGCGCAGGACATGATCTGGCTCGGCACGCACCTCTACATGCGCGTCAGCGAGGCGCTCGACGGCGTGCCGTGGAACGCGGACATGGACATGACGGACCAGGTGCTGGTGCGCTGGACGCCCGGGCTCTCCCCGACGTTCGTGGCCACCCTGGCGCCCGGCGCGGGAACGATGGTCAAGTCGAACGGCCAGCTCTTCATCATGCAGGAGGATGTCGGTGCGCCTGGCATGGGCATGACCAACCTGGGACGCATCAACGTCGCGAACCCGCAGATGGTCGAGGCGGTGACCACGGACGTGATGAACGCGGGCGGCCTGCGGCCGACCCTGGTCGGTGAGGACGAAGGCCTGGTCTTCGTCACCGTCGACGAGAATGCCGACGCCGATCTGAATGGTGATGCGGACGGCACCGATGCCTTCGTGCTCGGCCTGATCGATGCAACCATCGCTTCGCCCATGCTCCACAACGTCGGGCTCGGGGTCGCAAGCGCGAGTGTGCCGTTCCGGGCCCTGTCCACGGGTACATCGGACTGGCTCGTCGGCTTCCTGGTGAACGAGGCCGCTCAGGCGCTGACGGCAACGACCGGGTACAACGATCGCATCCTGTTCGGTGGGACGTGGGAGCCCACGCACTGCTCCATGATCGACGACACCGACACCCTGGACAACGTGCTGTTCTTCCTGAACTTCGCGGACTTCATCAACACCATGACCCCGGTGCCGCCCGTCAACACCGGTCTGGTAGGCATGGAGCGTGTCGTCGCCGTCGCGGGTTTCGTAGGCACCATCAGTCTCGAGTCGGACGATGGAGGCTGCGACCTCAACAACGACACCGACACGCTTGACCGCGTCTTTCGCTGGGTCGCGGCGACGACCCCCGTCCTGCCGCCCACCAGCCCCACGAACCACCTGCTCGCCCTGGCGGATGCAGCCGACGTGCCCTTCGGTACCGCTGGCGTGGCTGAGCTGCAAGGCCGTTTCGTGACGCTGGTCAGCGAGGCTAACGATCAGGGCAACTACGACGGTCAGGCGGGAACCGACTTCAACCTGCTGGGCTGGTACAACCCGGCGACTTCGTCGGCCTTCACCTTCGACCACGGTTCCGGCGGTTCATTCTTCGGTGGCGCGAGCTGGATGATGGAGACCCGGGGCCGTACGAGGCTGCTGATCGGACGCCCCGAGGACGTCGACGGGACCAATGAGAACGTTGTTTTCGGAGCCGACGCCGACACCCTCGATAGCCTGCCGGGCTTCCTCCAGTTCTCCGGCACGCGCCTGTCGTTCCCGACTGCACGCCTGGCCGTCGAGAGCGGTAACGCGGGCGTGGTCATTGCGGGCGGGTTGGGTTTCTATCGCGTCAGCGAGTCGGAGGAGTCTCTCGACTGGAACCAGGACGGAGACATGTCCGACTTCATTCTGGCGCGCAGCACCTTTTCGAGCGGCTTCACGACCTTCATCGGCGTGATCAATGACCTGGCCGGGCGCAATGCGATGGAGGTGGACCCCGACGGCGCGACCGTCGGAGCGGCGATCATCTCGGACGAGCGCCTCACCGGTACCGACCTGAACGGCGATGGGGACAGCATGGACTACGTCCTGCGCCACTTCCGTCTCTGAGGGCGCCTCCCGTTAAATAGGGTGTAAAGGCCGGCTGCGGCCCCGTCGATAGTGGAGCAGGCTTCGGCCAGGAACCTGCCCCATGACCGCTCCCTTGCTCTCAGTAGCCAATCTGCGCGTCGACCACGGTCTCACCACCGTCGTCAGCGATGTTTCGTTCGATGTGCACGCGGGTTGCCTGTTCGGCGTGATCGGCCCGGACGGGTCCGCCAAGACCACCCTGCTGTCGACGCTCGCCGGCCTGATCGAGCCGACCCACGGATCGATCCGAGTCTGCGGCATTGCCATCGATCAGGGATCCGGTCCGGGCCAGGTAGAGGTGGGCTTCATGCCGAACCAGCTCGCGCTGCACGAGGACCTGACCCCGCGCGAGTTTCTCGAACTCTTCGCGTCCGCCCACGGTCTGGCGCGCACTCGCCGACGCGCGCGCATCGACGAAATGCTGGAGCTGTTCAGCCTGACCGAGGTGGACACGCGCCTGACTGGCGAACTCGACCACGACACGCAACGACGCGTGCTGCTCGCCCGGGCGCTGCTGCACGACCCGAGCGTGCTGCTGCTCGACGAGCCTGTTTCGGGCATGGAGCCCTATGTGCGCGAGGAACTTGGCCAGACCTTGCGCGCGATCGCCGAACGGGGCAAGGCAATCATCGTGTCCAGTCCCGTCCTGACGGACCTGCAAGGGTCCTGTACCCACGTGGGCATCATGGATCGCGGCTCGATGGTGATCTCCGGACGCATTGCCGACGTGCTGGAGGGTTTGCGTCCCGGTCGTTCGGTCCAGCTGTCTCTCGTCCACCCGGATGGCCGCCTGCACGGATTTCTTTCCGAGCAGCCCAACGTCAAGGAGGTCGAGGCGAATCACGAGTCCGCACACTTCCGCCTCGATGGTGGCCTGCAAGAGGCGGCCGGCCTGTTGCGCCGTCTGGTCGAGTCTGACTTCGAGCTGGCCCACTTCGACGCGCAGGATGGCGCGCTTCAGGAGATTCTCGCGCGTGTCGACGGAGCCAGACCCGGATGAGCGCCGAGCCGATCCTGCGCCTGATCGACAACCCCGTCGGCATCGCTCAAGCTCGGCGTAGCCTGCGCGGCGGCTGGGCTGCACAGGGCCTGCTCACGGTTGGGCTGGTGCTGGCGTTCGGACTGATCCGGGCCAGCGTGTCCGCCGCGGATGTCATCTCGTGGACCGTTGCGCGCGACGCTTGTCTGGCGGCCATCGGCGCAGTTCTCTGCCTGCAGGGGACAGCCCGCGTGAGTGCGGCCACCGCCCACGACCGGCGCAATGGCCTGATCGACTTTCACCGGACCACGCCCACCAGTGCCTGGACGGATGCCCTTGGCTACGTGGCCGGGTGCGCGCTGCGCGGGTACGTGAGTGCGCTCCTGCTGGCGCCCATCTTCGTGCTCGCCTCCTTGCTCGCAGGGGGCAGCCTGCTGCACGCGTTGACCGCCCTGTACCTTGTCGTGGCAACCGGGTTGCTGTGCCAGGTGTACGGCGCATTCGTCGGTCTGGCGTCGGGGCGTGAGCGCGCTGCAGCCGTCGCCCTCGGATCCCTGTCGGGCCTGGTCGTGCTCGCATCGAGCGCGCCCGCCCTGCACCTCACGGCGCTGCGCCACCTGACGCCATTGCCGGCGTTGCAGTCCCTCGGCTTCCTCGACCTGGCTCGCAGCGCTGCCCACAGCTTCACCTTCTTCGGCATCCGCTGCACGCCGGTCACCTTCACCCTGCTATTCCAGGGCTATCTGCTGGTCTACGTCTCCTGGGCCACCGCTCGTCGACTGCGCAGGGAACGTGCCCCGGCCTTCACCCGCAGGGGCGCGCTCGTGTTCTTCGCAATCGGGACGGCCTTCTTCCTGGCACCCGCCTGGGCCCGTCTCGGCCAGCCCGAGTCCGCCGCGGCGACGACGGGCCTGTACCTGCTCCTCGCCGTACTGGGGGCGGGACTGCTCGCGCTGAGCCTGGTGCCATCGCTACTGTGCGGCTTGCGTGAGATCCGTCGTGCGCGCCGTCTGGGTTGCCGCACCGGTTGGCGCAGCGAAGGCGCCTCGTCGTGGACGCTGGTTCCATGTTTCGCGCTCCTGATCGTCGCCGGGCTGGCCATGATTCTCGGGCGTGCCGAGGCCGCCGGGGGCGCACTCCCGGGGACGATGACGTCTCCCGAGGTGGCCTTCGCACTCATCGGTTGCAGTATCGCCGTGAGCCTGCTCTTCGGCACCGTCGAGTACTCCCGTCTGGTGCCGAATCATCGGCTGCTGCTCATCGGCTTCGCATGTTTGGTGCTGCCGTGGTTTCTGGGCACCGGTGCGTCGATGCTGCTCTCCGACTCGACCCTGACCCGATACCTGCTCGCCACCTCGCCGCTGCACTCTCTACTCGACGCGGTGGATGCACTCGTGCGGCATATGGGTGGTCGGCCACAGGTCGTCGATACGGGTCAGTGGTGCTGGTCCCTGCTCGTCGCCGGTGGATCGGCCGTCGCGCTCTGGTGGGCAGTACTCCGCGCGCGGGCCGGCATGGTCGCCGAGGAGGCGGCTGCGGGCGACCTACCCTCCATCGATGGCTACAGGGATGCCAGCCGGGCCAGGTCGGGTACAATCGGTGCATGATTGACGAGTCGATGGGTGAGACGGGGTTGCGAGGCCGCGGCCGGTCCGGGTTCTTGCTGTGCGCCTTCGCCCTGGTGTGCATTGCGCTCCCCAACCGTGCGCAGGCTTCGGGAAGTTCCGTGGCGTCCACGACCGCGGGAGCCGAGGGTGCGCTCGTATTCAAGGCCCTGAAGTACGACTTTGGCCGGGTCTTCGATATCGACGACCTCGTCTGCAACTTCGCGTTCGAGAATACGGGCGATGCGACCGCGGTGATCCGCGGCGTCAAGGCCAGCTGCGGTTGCACCACGCCGACGCTCTCGCGCACCTCCTTCGAGCCCGGCGAGGTCGACGCGCTCGAGGCGCGCTGGGATCCGAAGGGCATCGGGCGACAGAGCAAGACCATCACGGTTCGATCCGATGCGTTGCCGCTCGGCATGGTGACGCTCACGATCTCGGCCGAGATCTCGCGCTTCGTGCAGGCGGAGCCGGGCATCCTGAAGTACGGCGACATCAAGATGGGGCAGGAGCACACGGGACGTGTCACGTTCACCTGCCATGACCCCAACTGGGAGATCCAGGGCGTGCGCACGGGCAACCCCAACCTGCGCGCCACGCTGGTCGAGGAGCTGTCGCACGGGCGCAAGGTGGTCGAGATCACCCTCGGCGATGGCGCGCCCTGGGGATTCCTGATCACAAAGGTCTACCTCGACGTGCTCGGGCGCGTCACGCCGGACACGGGACTGGTGCCACATACCGCGGAGTTCACGGTTACCGGAACGCTGATCGGCGAGATCAGTATCAGCGCGCCGATGTTCGCCATCGGAAAGATCACGCCCGGACCGTTCCAGGCCGAGATCGTGCTGAGCCGCGCCGACGGCGCGGCGTTCGAGGTGGTGGCAGTGGATGTCGGCCCGGGAGCGGCGCCAGTGGGCTTTGAGATCCGCGCCGAGAAATCTCAGGAGCAGGGCGCTTTCGTTCAGCGCTTGATTCTCTCGGGAGACACGGGTGACTACCTCGGGTACCTGCGTGGTACCGTCGTGTTCAGCACGGATGTGCCCGGCGAAGGGCAGCGCACCCTGCGCTTCGGCGGTAACGTCGTCAGCGAGTAGCGAACCCGAACCGAGCGGCTCGGTCTTGAACACGGAAGCACGCACATCCGAGCCCACGCCGAATGGCCTGACAGCTGGCGCCCGCGTGGCCCTGGCCGGCACGGTCGTTATCGCGCTGCTGCACGCGGCGAGTTTCCTGGGTGCGGGGCCGATCGACGACGATTTCATCACCTTCCGCTACGCTCGCAACCTGGTCGAGGGCCACGGTCTCGTCTTCAATACCGGCGAGCATTTCGAGGGTTTCACGGTGCCCCTCTGGGTGTTCCTGATCGCCGCTGGGCTGAAGCTCGCCATCGATCCGGTCACCACGAGTCACGTGCTCTCGATCGCGGCGGCCGGGCTGGCAGCCTTCGCGGTAGGTCGCACCTGGCAGCGCCGCTATCCCGGTAGCCGCTGGCCGGTACCGGCCCTCTTCGTCGCGCTCTCGCCCGCCCTGGCCTGGCACGCGGTCGCGGGCCTGGGGACGACCTTGTTCGCCGCGCTACTCGCGCTTTGGTTCGACCTCCACGATCGAGCCGTGCGCGCCGACCGCCCGTCGTCGGGAGCGGCCTGGTGTCTCGCCGGCGCCTGCCTCCTGCGTCAGGAAGCGGCGCTGTTCGTGCCCATCTACCTGGCCTGCGAGTGGCGTCGCAAGCCGAGTGCGTCCCTGCTGCTGCCGCTGCTGAGCTTGCTCGGCTGGTCGCTCTTCCGCTGGTTCTACTACGGGCGCCTCGTTCCGATCACCTACTCCGTCAAGAAGCTCGAGCTCCTCACGGATCTGCGTCTTGGAACCAGCTACTTCGTGGCGGCCACGTGGACCACCGGCGTGGGGCTGTTCCTGCTGGCCAGCTTGCTCGCACCGCGCGAGGCCGGCACGCGCACCGCTGCAGTTCGCGCCGCACGCTGGGGGGTCTGGCTGAGCGCGCTGTACGTCGTCTACGTCGGCGGTGACTTCGTCGCTCTCGGGCGATTCTTCATTCCGACGCTGCCCCTGTTCACCTTCCTCGGGTGCGCTGCCGTACGGGACCGTCTGTGCGCGGCAGGGAGTTCCGGAGCGCCGCGCTCCGGGATTCTGGTCGGGCTGACCCTGGCCGGGATCGCGGCCTCGCAGTGGACCCAGCTCGAGCGTCCACAGCTCTTCGGTGAGCAGAATTTCTTCGAGCAGCGCTGGGCGCGCATCGGCCGACACTTCGCCGGAACCGTGGCCGCCGATACGAGCGTCGCCATCTCACCCATCGGCGCCTTCGGCTGGACCTCCGGCCTGCCCATCGTCGACATCCTGGGCCTGACGAACGACGCGCTCCTGGATCGGGCTCCCGACCTGGCGGTGAGCATGAAGGGGCACCAGCGCTTCGACGGGGGATGGGTGCTGGAGCAGCGTCCGCACTTCATCATCCTGGCCAATGGTGTACGCCAGCCCGACACGGGGCAGCTGGTGATCAATCCCTGGGAGCGCGACCTGTACCTGGATGCGCGTTTCCAGCGGGATTACGTGCACATGCGCGCGCCGATCCCCGGCGATGGGCCGCTCGATGTCTTCCGGCGCCGTGACGTGCCGCCCCTGCCCGGGTCGGTCAAGAATCTCTGATCCTCGGGCCGCGGTGTCTCTCGTCGAGTGTCCGGTTCGCTATGATCGCGGCGCCTTGCGAACACTACGCTCCAGACCAACCGGGCCGACGCGCAGCCTCGGGCTCGCCCTGCTGACCCTGGCCAGCGGCCTGTCCTGCGGTCGCGACAGCGGTGAGCGCACCCTGCCCGTGGATCTCTTCCGCCGCCTCGAGGGGGCACCCGCGATCCTCTTGAGCGTGGACGACCCGCAGCTCGGGCGCGCGGCGAGCGAAGCGCGCGATCGACTCGTGGAAGCGGGCTGGAGCATGCGGCTGGCAACGGGTGCGGACGACGAGCACGACCTGCCGCGCATCCGCGTGGGCGGCTTCGATGCGGAGTGGGCGCAATCCCTCGCCGAGCTGCTGGGCTGGACCGTTGCGGATCGACAGCTGTCCCTGCTCGGCCGCCAGTTCAGGCTGAAGGAGAGCCTGCTGGTCGCGACCGTGCCCGACCCGCAGCGCGCCGGCCTACCCCTGACCGTTGTCCTGGGTTCGAGACCCGAGGCCCTGGCCTTCGGGCTCGGTCGCGTGCTACCCGGCTGGCGCGCGAGTGCGCGCGTCTGGGAAGCGGGCGACATCAAGCTCGAGGTCGCACTCGCGCCGAGCGGACGGCCACGCCTCGACCAGGTGACCGACCTCGATCCGCCGTGGAATGCGCAGAGTCGCCGTTACCGCGATGTGAGCGATGATCAAACCGCGATCAAGGGGCGTGCGGCGCCGGGCGTACCGACGGAACGCGCGCGTGAGATCGTGGCCAGTCTGGGCCGCGTACACGGACGTGTCGGCGAGTGGACCGCTGGCTCGACCACGCGCTTGCCCCTCACGCGGGTGGTATTCGAGCCGACCGTCGATCGGTTGTCGGGCTATCCCGTCGCGAACAGCGTGGCCTTCGGCGAGTTCTGGCCGGGCCGTGTTCTGGCTCTGGCAACGGACGCGCTCCCGGACGATTCGGGGGCGGCGGCGGCGCGCCTCTGGCTGACCGGGGCGTGGGGTGCACCCGCGCACACATGGATCGCTGAGGGCAGCGCGTACGAGCGCGCCGATCACTACTGGGGCCGCGAGCTCGAGGCCTGGGGCGCACACTTGCTCGCGGGTGAGCTGGTGCCGTCGGTGGCGACCCTCGTGAAGCCGGAGCTGGCTCGCGACTGCTCGGTTCACCAGCGCGCACCCCTGCGCGCACTGCTCGTTCGCCACCTGGTCGAGGCAGAGGGCCTTGAGCATGTGAAGAGCCTCTGGCTCGGAGACACGGACCTGGCGCTCTCGCCGGAGCTCGAGGCGAGCTTCCTGGCCTTTCTCGAGCAGCGTCTGGCAAGGGCCCTACCGGATGCAGCGCAGGTTGCAGCCAGGCGCGTCGTCCCGCGCATGCGCGGCGCGGCCTTCACGAACACGCTCGACCCGCAGACGCGCGCTGGCGCTGGTTGGGGCAGTTCGGTCGCTCGCGAGAGCCTGCGTCAGCTCGCGCGCCTCGGCGCCAACGCGATCTCTCTGCCTTGCTTCTATGCGGAGTATTCCGACGGCGGTGACGGTCGGCCGTTCGCAAGCGCGAACGCTGCGGGGGCCCTGGACGGCGATGCGGCCGTGGCTCTGGCCGTCGCGCACGCGCGCCAGGAAAAGTTGCGCGTGATGCTCATGCCCGAGTACCTCGCGCGACCGTCCGGTACATGGCGCGCGGACCTCAAGCACCTGCGGCCCGAGATCTGGAGCGACTTCTTCGACCGCTACGAACGCTGCGTCACGCACTACGGGTTGCTCGCGGAGCTGCTGGACGTGGACGTGCTGAGCGTCGGCGCCGGGATGCTATCGGCGACGCGCAGAGCGATCGCAGCGGACGCTGAAATACCCCTGGACGATGCGGGCGAGCCCACGCTGGCAGCGCAGAATGACGCCATCAAGGGCGAGGGCTGGACGCAGGTGATCCGCACTGCGCGTGCGGCCTACGGCGGCGCTCTCACGTATTCCGCGCGCTGGCCGGCGCAGGTTCCGAATATCGACTTCTGGGATCAACTGGACTACGTGGGCGCGACCCTCTACCCGGCTCTGGACCTGCCGCTCGACCCGAGTAGCGACACGTCCCTGCAGCGCCAGCTCACGACCCAGGTCTGGCTCGTGCGGCGCGCGGCCAATGAGCTGAAGCTGCCGGCCATCGTCACGGAGATCGGTTTTCGGTCGACCGCGCGGGCGCTGAACGGCGAGATGGATGCGGGCGGAGCACTGGACCAGGCGCGGCAAGGCGAGTTGCTCGACTGGTTGGGCCAGGGCCTGTCTGGTCTCGCGAGCAGTGATCGTGCCCCGCACGGTCTGTTCCTCTGGGAATGGAGTTGCGACAGCTCAGTCGGTGGCGCGTACGCGCGTGGGTACAGTCCACGCGGCAAGGCGGCCGAGGCGAGCCTCGGGGCGCTGTTCGAGTAGATCCGCAATTTTCCACGCATCACTGACCACGGCCGAACCCTGAGTGTCATGACACGAGACGCGCAGGATGGGAACGTGGAATCCGAGGCTGGCGGAAGCTCCCGATCCATCGGTCCCCTGACCGATCTCGCGGGTGTGGGGCCGGTGCGGGAGGCGCGCCTGGCTCGCCTCGGTCTGGTCGACATCCGCGACCTGCTCTTCTTCTTGCCGCGCGATCTGGAGCGCTGGGAGACACGTCGTCCTATCGATGATGTGGGGACACTCACCGGGGAGCGCGTGCGCGTGGGGGGCTGCATCACGGCGCTGCGCCTGACTCGCATGCCGCGCCGGCGTTCCCTGGTGCGCGTGACCGTGCAGGATGAGAGCGGCGAGATCGACGGCCTTTTCTTCAACCAACCCTGGATCCGGGAGCAGCTGGCGAAGGGGGACGAGATCGAGTTCGAGGGCCGTGTCGTGGACGCCAAGGGACCGGCCCTGGCCGCGCCCAAGGTGGGGTCCGCCAAGCGTCCGCTGCCAGCCGCCGGCACGCTCTCGCCCAGGTACCGTCTGACCGAGGGCGTGGGCCAGGACTTCCTGGCGCGGCTGTGCCAGGAGGTCTCCGATGAGCATGCCGACGCTCTGCGCGAGGTGCTGCCTCAGGAGGTGCGCGCAAACCTGTGTGTCCCGCCACTGGCCGAGGCTGTGCGGGAAGTGCATCGGCCCGCATCGGAGCCAGACTTCGCGGCCGCTCGGCGGCGGCTGGCCCTCGAGCCCCTGCTCGCACTGCAGGTCCGCATTCTGGAGCGTTCGGGGAGGCAGCGCGAAGGGCGTGCGCGCGATCTGACCCTCGATGCGGCCTCGCGCGCGCGGGTGCTCGGCTACTTCCCATTCGAGTTCACGAGTGCCCAGGCACGCGTTACACAGGAGCTCGAACAGGACCTGGCTCGCACCGTGCCCATGCGCCGCCTGTTGCAGGGGGACGTCGGTTCGGGCAAGACCGCACTGGCCCTGTACGCCGCGATCGCCGTGGCCGGGGCGGGCGGTCAGGTTGGGTTCATGGCTCCGACCGAGGTCCTGGCAGAGCAGCACTACTATGGCCTGGCGCCCGTCCTGGCCAAGGCCGGTCTGCAGGCCGGCTTGCTGACCGGATCGCTTCCCCGGTCGGCTCGCAAGAAGTTGTTGCGCGAGCTGCTCGCCGGCGAGATCCACGTGCTCTTCGGCACCCATGCGATGTTCAGCACCGATGTCACCTTCGCACGCCTCGATCTGTGCGTGATCGACGAGCAGCACCGTTTTGGCGTCGGTCAGCGCGCCGCGCTGGTGGCCAAGGGCGAGGAGGTCCACACACTACTCCTCACGGCGACGCCGATTCCGCGCACCCTGGCCCTGACCGTCTACGGCGACCTGGATGTGAGCATCCTCGACGAGCTGCCTCCGGGCCGTGGCAGCCTGCGTACGCGTTGGGTACGCGGCCAGAAGCGGCACGACATCGTTGCTTTCCTCGAGGGTCGTCTTGAGGCGGGCGAGCAGGCGTACTGGGTATGTCCGCGCATCGGCGACGAGGATCGTGTGCGCGGCAGTGCTCTGGCGCGACATGCCAAGCTATCTGCCGGGCCGCTGGCCGCGCACGGCGTCGAGGTCGTGCATGGCGGGCTGGATGCGGAGGTGCGCGCGGAGCGACTCGAACGCTTTCGCGCTGGCGACGTGCGCATGCTCGTCGCGACCACGGTGATCGAGGTCGGAATCGATGTCCCGGCCGCGACCGTCATGGTGATCGAGGAGGCCGAGCGGCTGGGGCTCGCGCAGTTGCATCAGCTGCGTGGTCGCGTCGGGCGCGGCCCCGGTGACTCGTGGTGCCTGCTGTGCGGCGCGCAGGCCGCGGCCGCCCGCTTCGAGCTCCTCGAGAGCACCCGCGACGGCTTCCGGATCGCGGAGGAGGATCTGGCCCGGCGCGGGATGGGGGAGCTGGCGGGGCTGCGACAGTCGGGGGCTGGCTCCGAAGGCCTGGAGGACGCCTGGCTCGACCCGGAGTTGCTGCTGGCGGCCCGCGACCTGGTGCGCACCCGGCCCGAGGTCAGGCAGCACTACTCGGGCGCGTGACCGCAGCGCCCTGGTTGCCACGCGGAGGCCCCGGGCGGGGCAAAAAACGGGGTGTGGCCCTGTGCTGACGGGCGGCTTGGTATCCTGCGCTGTTCGCGGTGTATAGGGAGACTATCCACAGACTGGGCCCGAGTCCCAGGCACGGGGAAGATCTCCACCACCGGGCCACTCTAAATCGTTCATGAACCTCCTCCTCCAGCGTCGCCCCCCGATCGCTCGCGGCGCCACCCGCCGCATGCTCGAAGTGCTGGCCTTGCTGTTCCTCGCGTCGAGCGCGATGGCACAGCTGGACCTGCCGAGCAAGGCTCGTCCCCTTCTGAAACGCCCGGCACCGTCGCTGACCCTCAAGTCCGGCAAGGGGGGATCCGGGATGGCTCCCTACCTCCTGTGCGTGACGTGCGGAGACCGGAACTACACGACGGCGATCGATCCGAGTATCACCTCGGGAACCCAGAAGGCGTGGTGCAATACATGCACCTCCGCGCGCCCCCATACGCGTCCGACCAAGGCTCCGGCTCTGGCGCTGCCCAAGGGTCATTCGGCGGCTGCGAGCGGTGAGGCCGCTTCGAAGTCCGCGACCGGATTCGCGGCATCCGACCTGTCTGCAGCATCCTCGCTCACGAGTGCGATCCTGCTCGTGTGGGGCAGCGTGACCGTGCTCGATGAGACTGACGATCCGATAGCGCTGGGGGCCGTCTCGACCCTGCTGGCCTTCGGAGAGCCCGGCGTGGGCTCCGCGCGTGAACACCTGACCGCCAGTCATGGGCCGACGCGCATGACGGCGGCGCGCGTTCTCCTGCGCAGCGGGCAGCCTGCCGACGCGGACCGCGTGGTCGCCAGCCTACGCAAGCGCATGCCCTCCGATGTGGGACCGAAGCTGCTGACGGAACTCGCCAGCCTGGACCCCGTGCGCGCCACGCCGCGCCTGTTCTGCGAGCTCCTCGATCATCCCCAGTTCCCCGTGCGCGCGATGGCCGAGCGACTGCTGTCGAAGCGTCTCGATCCGAGCGTCACCGCCTTGCTGGCACCTGCGCTCGAATCCACCCGTGGCGACACGCGCTACCGGGCCGTGGATCTGCTCGCGCGCATCGAGGATCCCGGGACCACAGACCCGCTGCTCGCCCACATTGCCGATCCGCGGGCCAAGGTGGCCTGGCGTTCGGCCGAGGCGCTGGCCCGGTCTGACGACCCCCGTGTTCCGGATCGACTGCTGAAGCTGGCCTTCGGTGAACGCTGGATCCTGCGCGAGTCTTCCTACGCCATCCTGGCACTGGTGGAGCGTGAGGACTATCGGCTGGAGGCGATCATGAGCGGCGATCACGTTCCGGCGCTCCTGCGCGGGCTGTCCTCCAATGACCCGTTCGTTTCCGGCGCCTGCGCCACCGCGCTGGCCGGAATCGGATTCCGCAGCGCGCGTTCGGCTGACAGCCCCTGGCTCGACCGCGAGGTGCCGGAGCAACTGCTGTCGGCCGTCGTCGGCGACGTGTTCTTCGATGACTACAGTTCCCTGAAGGTCCCGTCGCTGCGCCGGCTGGAGCAGATCGCGGGCGTTTCCTTTGGCTCGCGTGGGCCGAGCTGGGCTGCGTGGTGGGTCGAGCAAGATGGGCAGTTCCATGCATCTTGTGCAGTTCTCACGGTGCCCGAGGGAGCCGAGGGCAATCTGGAGGTGCGCTTCCAGGCTGGCGGCGGCGCGGCACGCGCCGTGGTGCTACTGGGCCCGGACCGCCCCGATCCGATCGGCGCTCCAGGCGAGGTCTTCTATCTCAACACCGACGAGGCACGCGACTACCTGGCTCTATTGCGCCGCGAGGGTGTGCTCGGACGCGACCGGCTGCCCGGCATCCGCGGTAGTCAGTCGCAACGCGGACGCAAGCTCGAGGTCCATGTGGGGGCCCAGAGCAAGGCCTTCGTCTTTGGCGCGGACGTCAGCGAGCCCTGGTTCGAGCGCGCGGTCCAGATGGTCGACGCCCTCGTGGCCCGCAACCTCTGGCAGCGCTTTCCGCACCCCGCCGACCACCTGGGCTCGCGTCGTACCCTGTGGCAGGCCGAGCATGGTTGGTGGCGTCAAACCCACGACGAGCACGAACGAGCATTGGGCCTCAAGGGCCTCGTGCTCGGGCGCTTACCGGTGCTGCTGCCCGTGGAGCGCGAGGCGGATCTCGACGAGCTGGAGCGCCTCTACCGCGAGGAGCAGGCGGCCGAGATCTCCGACTTCGCGCAGATCGTCGCACTCATTCTCGACGAGACCTATTACTCCGGCACCGTGCGCAAGCTGGTCGCCCTGGCCCGTCGCGCCGCCGGGCTCGAGCCGCCGTTCGACCAGGAGGACGAACAGCGGGTCAAGCTCGCGAATGACCTCGTGACCCTGCTCTTTGACGAGTTCGATGCGGCGGCCGCAGATGACATCTCCGCATTGATCGGCCTGCAGGGCGCGGCCGCCGTGCGCACCGCGGCGGTCGACGGACGCGCGTTGATCCGCGCCATCGCCGCAGGCCACCTGGCCAGTTCGGCGTCCGGCGAGGACCACGCGCTCCTGCTCGATCTGATGGCCGACGAGGATCCGCGCGTCGAGGTGGCAGCGGTCATCGCGGCCGGCCGTGAGCGCGTCGAGGGGACGCGCGTCGAGTTGCTCCTGCGAGCGCGCGACCCGAACCCCGACATCAAACAGGCCGCGCTGCGCGCGATCGGATTCCTGGGCGGCGAGAATGCGCTCGACGCGCTCGTCAGCGGACTGGCCGATGGCGATCCCGAGGTGCGCGTGGCGGCGGCCGAGGGGCTGTCGGAGCTGGCCGACCCGAGTGTTTCTTCATTGCTCGTGTCACTGTTGCGCCAGGGCAGCTCCTCCGCGGTTTTCGACCCGGCCCGACGTGGGCTTCTCAACCTGGGCGAGCAAGCCTGGGACGAGCTGTTCGTGGCATTGCGTTCGTCCTCCCCCGGCGCTCAGCGCGAGGCGGCTCTGCTACTGGCCTATCAGGGATGTCCCGAGGCCGCCTCGACCCTGATGCGGGTCCTCTCTCAGAACCCCGAGGACGGCCTTGTGGAGGGGGAGTTGGTGATACTGACCTGCGTCGACAACCGTTCCGAGCTGGATCCCGCCGAGGCCTGGTGGAGCTGGTGGGACAAGGTGCGGCACGACGATTCCATGTCCTGGCTCATTGCGGCAGCCGAGAGGCGCGCGATTCCGGGTCCCGATCCGGGGGCGTTCGACGATGGCGGCTCGGAGGCGGGCGTCGCATTTTTGATCCGGCTGATGGCTCGTGAGGAGTCCTGGCTGGCAGAGCGCGCACGTCGTGAATTGATCCGGACGGCCGGACATGATATCGGGAGTCTTCCAGCCGCGGGAATCGAACGGGATCTGTGGCTGGGGACGCTGTACGAGGTCCTGACCGACACCCGCGATTGATTCGTGCGGATCCGGCCGGGATCACCGACCCGCAGATTTTTGCCCAGGAGCTTCAACCGTGGCCTTGCTTTACGATGTCATCGACGCGCTTTACGAGAAGGACCGCCGCAGGCGTCGTCGGCGCATCTTTTTCGTCGCCGGACTGGTCCTGATGCTCGGCCTGACGGCTGTATTCTGGCGTCAGGGCAGGCAGGTCGTGGCGGCCGTCGCCAGCGAGGTGGGCGTCCGTCGTGTCGAGCTGTTTGCGGAGGAGATCCGCAGTGCGGCGACCGAGTCCGGAGTCGACCCGTATCTCCTGGCCGGAATCATGTACAGCGAGAGTCGGGGCCAGGTCGACGCGCGCTCGACCGTTGGCGCGCTGGGTCTGATGCAGCTGGCCCTGAGTGCAGCGTCGGATTCCGCAGGTCGGCTCGGCATGCCCGCGCCGACGGAGGAGGAGCTGCTCTCGGATGCGCGCCTGAACATCCGTCTCGGCGCACGTCACGTGGCCTGGTTGATCGACCACCAGGGCGACATGGACCTGGAGCAGCTTCTCATCTGCTACAACGCCGGGCGCACCAAGTTCTTCCGCTGGTGCGATGGGGCGGGCAGCTATTCCGCGTGGCGCGCGGGCGAACTGGATCGGATGAACCGAGGCGAGAAGAACACAGGCACCCTGTCCTATGCGGTCAATACGCTCGCCATGCGCGACCACTTCGCACGGCGCGGAGTGATCGATAGCGGGTCGCAGCTACTTCTCGAGTTCGACGGACAGTGAGTTGATGCAGTAGCGCACGCCGGTGGGCTGCGGCCCGTCGTCGAAGACGTGCCCGAGGTGCGAGCCGCATTTCTTGCAGGTGACCTCGACCCGGCGCATCCCGTGGGAAAGGTCCTCGTGGGTAGCTATACGGCCATCGTCGGCTGCCTGGAAGAAGCTCGGCCAGCCGCAACCCGAGTCGAACTTGTCGTCCGAACGGAAGAGCTCGCTCTCGCAGCATGAGCAGCGGTAGATGCCCTGCTCGTTGCAGTCCCAGTACTTGCCGCTGAACGCCGGTTCGGTGCCCCTCTCACGGCAGACCCGATACTGCTCGGGAGTCAGACGCGCGCGCCACTCTTCCTCGGTCGTCGCGTGTGTGTCGTCAGGCGTTTCGCTCATCGCGTCTGCTCGCTCGGGATCCAGTTGACGTAACCGATCATCATCTCCTCGAACGTCTGTTCGCCGAAGCTGACGGCCTGGTCGGCGTCGGGGTTGGCCGGGTTCTCGGGGGAGTTGTCGTACCAGGCCGTGGCCTTGAGCCGTGTTCCGGCGGGCACCGTCTTTGGCGACTGGAACTCGTAGTTCAGTTGCCAGTTGAAGTCGTAGAAGGGCAGTTCCAGCAGGTCCTCCGTGCGACCGTCCGGGTAGGTCAGCTCGTACAGGAAACGCACGCCGCGCAGGTGCGTGTGCGGAAACAGAGACAGTAGCTGGGCGTCCTCGCGGAACGTCATCTGGCCCGAGACCTCGAAGTCGAAGGCGCGCGGCGGGATCGTGAAGCCCTGCTCGTAGGCCGAGTTTGTGTGAATCTCTGTTCCCGCCGGCTCGTCCGAGAAGATGAACCCGATCTGTGTGCGATCGATCGCCTCCTCGCCGCTCGGCGTGTAGTGCAGCTGGAACTTCAGCCAGCCGTCCTTGGGCAGCAGCTTTCCGGTGCCCTCCGGGAAGATCAGTCCCTCCTGGCCCGGAACGTTGCAGGCGAAATAGCCGTCGATACCGCCCTGGGTCTGAGCCCGGGCAGCGCGATCGTTCGGGTCCCGCAGGAGCGCGTCGTGCACCTCGGCGGTCTCGAGGAAGACGAGTACGTGGTGGACGACCTGTGCCGCGCCGGGGCGAATCTCCACAGCCGTGACCCACTTGTCCTCCGGCAGGTTCAGCTGCGTCGACATGTACTGGTACTGGACGGCGCCTTCCGCCGGGACGGCGAAGGGCTCGGGAATGTCGACCACGAGATCCGGCTCGCCGATGGTCCAACCTGCGATCCACTCACGTTCGATCGGTGCGTCCTCGGGCTCTCCCTCGGGGGCGCCAGCGGCGATCCAGGCCAGGAAGTCGGCCTTGTCCGGCGCGCTCAGGCTCATGTCGTTGGCCCACGGGCCGGAGCCCTCCGCAGCGAACCAGGGCGGCATGATGCCGTCCTCGAGCACCCACTGGATCATGCTCTTCTTGCGCTTGAGCTTATCGTAGGTGAGCAGTGAGAACGGCCCGACGGCGCCCGGACGATGGCAGTTGGCGCAGTTGTTCTGGACGATCCTGCTGACGCGGTTGTGGTAGGTGATCTCCGTGCTCGCCGGTGTGGCGTCCGGTTCACGTTCGAGGATGCAGCCCTGGGCCTCGGTCGCCGGGACGCGCACGCTCTCGCCGGCCGCCAGGGCATCGAGTGCCTCGACCAGATAGCGCCGCCCGGGCTCCGGGCGCGCGAAGCCGAGACCGTACTGGTCATCGATCATGCCGCGATACACGAGCGTGCTGGCGGCATCGAGCACGAAGACCTCGGTCGTCGTGCCAGCCATCAGCGCCCTGGCGATCGCACCGGTGTCGATCGTATAGGTGCCTCCGAGCCCGTAGGTCTCGACATCGTGTGCTGCCAGCTCGGAGGCGCTCACGTTGACGTAGAGCAGGCTGAGTCCGGCAGCGGCGATCCTGTCCTCGAGCTCGACCAGGCGCGGGGAGTAGCGTTTCGAGAGCGGGCACTCCGGATCGCGCAGGGCGATCACCAGTCCGCGTTCTCCGGCCACCTTCGAGAGGCTCGACGCGTCGCCACCCAGCGTTTCAAAGGCCAGGTCCGGGACCCAGCGCTGGACCATGGGTGCGTGCGGTCCCAGCTCCTTTGGCGGGGCTTGATACTCGAGGCTGGCCTGCTCGTCGGATCCGTATGCGCGATCGACGAGGGCGACCAGCGAGAGACCGAGCAGACCCGCGAGAAGGGTGGCGTGTGTAGTTCTCATGACGCGGCCGATTGTAGTCGCTTCACAGGACGAGCGTGGTGATCTGAAGAGCAAGGATCTCGTTCGGGGCCCCCGAGCCGATGCCCTCGACATCGACGGCGAGTGCCTGGCCGGGTTCGAGATCGAGGAAAACGTCGAAGAAGCGTTCGCGGTCCCGCGCGGCGCCCATGAAGACCGCATCCGGGTCGATGCGAACAGCGAAGGGGGGAGAGGAGACCGGATCGCCAAACGAGGCGCTGATCGTCGTGACGGTCGCATCGAAGGCTTCTGTCGCGCGGTCGATGCCGCTCACATGGCCCTCGAATCGTCCGGGCAGGATGCACACCCGTCGTGCGGCGAGGGTGGGCGCGCTGGGGGGACCGGAGAGGGGCCCCTCGATCACCGTTCCGAGTCCGGCGAGCAGTTGCGCCTGGGTGAGTACTGTTTCCTCCCGGGTGAGCAACGTGATGCTGGCCTCGGTGAGGTCGGCCAGGATATCCGTGCGCCCGGGGGCGATGGCGCCGGAGAGCACGGCCGGATCTCCGGCGCTCGCACGCAGCGAAAGAGCATCGGGCTGGGGCGACGGGTCGCGCACGACTCCCGTCAAGCGCGCCGGAGCCTGTATCTCGATCTCCGAGGCCGCGAACGGCTGCGCCGCAAACAGGGGGAACTCCACGTCGACCTCTTGCCCGATGAACAGCGACGAGATCCCGACCGGGCCGCCATCCTGGGCGAAGATGCGGGTCGGTATGTCGAAGGTGATCGGCAGGCTGGGCGGGTTGCCGAGAGACGCGAGCACCGGCGCCACGATCGGCGCGCCCTTCTCGACCTCGCGTATCAACAGGTCGAAGACGCCGATCCCGAGGTTCAATACCAGGCCCTCGATCTCCACTCGCTGGGTCGTTCCGGCGCCCGCTGCCTGGTCCTCGATCTCGATCCGAGTTGCGATCAGCTCGCCATCGACGCCCAGCGCACCGTGCACTTCAACCAGGGTTTGAGCGGGTTGGAGCATCGCGAAGAAGGCCTCCTGCGACGGGAACAGGGTGCCATTCTCGTCCACGAGCACCGTCGCCGCACCCAGCCTGACCGTCGCCGGAGAGAGGGCGATCAGGCCGTCATCGTCCACCAGCGCGTCCACGTCCAGGGTCTGGTTTGCCGGTGCGATGGACCGCACCCGTCCCTTGATCTCATCGATCGCGCGCAGGGTCGCTCCCGTTTCCACGAGCGCCCGGCCATCCGGTTCGAAGTGCAGCAGGACCGGCGGCCCACTGTCCCGCTGCAGGCTGGTACGCAGGTCGAGATCGAGTACGAGTCGCACGTGATCTGCGGTCGGGAGCGCGTCGTCCAGAGGTTGGTCACGGACCGGCGTATCCACCGTCACATCCAGCGCGGCGCCGAACATGTCGCGCGCTCCTGCCGACGCCGGATCGAAGACGACCCGTACCCCACTTGCGTCGTCGAGCGTGAGCGCCGCGCGCGCGATCCAGTGCGCCGCCGATGCGCTCCCGATGAGCTCCAGCTCGACCGGCACGGGCAACAGATTCACGCCGGCCGCGCCCAGTCGATCGAGGACACGCAGCTCATCGATGGTGACCGTGAAGGACAGCAGTTCGCTCGCTCGCCCGCCGCGCACCAGGATGTCCGTCACCTGCGTGGAGGCCTGTCCGGTCGCCGAGGCATGCGTGGCGTCGGAGCCGCAACCCGCGAGCAGGGCCAATGAGGCAGCGAGAAGGACAGCGGTTTTCATGGGGAGGGTCGGGGCGGGCCAGCACCCTATCCTGCACCCCGGGGCGCCTGCGCGGGACCCGCCAACTCCGAGAGGATGCAGTTTCTGGCCTGTGGAATGCAGCTCAGGGCCCCAGGGGTAGCAGGCGAGTCAATACCATGGGACCACCTCCTCCGTCTCGGCATCGTGCTTTTGCTGCAGGTATGGGCTGTGAGGACTCACGGGCCGATCCCACTCCCGTAGGATTCGGGTCGACCACTGCTGGCCGGAAAGGCCATGCATCCGGTGAGTATGAACGGAGCCAGGCAGATGCAACCAGACCCCCGTCCTCCCTACTACGCCGTAATTTTCACCTCCGAGCTGACCGAGGAGCCGGAGGGGTACTCGGAGATGGCCGAGCGCATGGCCGAGCTCGCAGCGCAGCAGCCCGGGTACATCAGGTTCGAGTCGCTGCGGGAGGGCTCGCTCGGCATCACGGTCTCCTACTGGGAGATGGAGGAGGCCATCGCGCAATGGAGCCGTCATCCGGAGCACCTGGCAGCGCAGGCCGCGGGCCGCGATCGGTGGTATCGCTCCTACACGATCGAGATCGCCAGGGTGGAACGCATTCGATCCCATACCGGACAGGGGCGGTAACGGTGACCTACCGGGTTGCGGTCGCGGTTGCGGCGAGCCTGCTCTTGGCGAGCATCGGCTGCTCCGGCTCCGCGCCGGAGGATGGCCAAGCGCAGCCTGTGGAGGTTGCGCGCGAACACCGAGGGACCCAGCAGCTCTGGTCGTACGATCTCTCGGACCGCGCGATCCGGGACCGGACACTGGACGACCTCTGGCGGATCGGGGTCCTGTGCCTGGGCTGGGCGCCCGAGGTTCCGGAGGGCGCAGAGAAGGCCGCGGTATGCGCCCGGCTGCTGGATGCGAAGTACCGGCAGGTCGGCGACATCGGCGAGCCGGAGCGACTCGATGAAATCGGGTACACGGACGCCCCGGAACACTGACTTGGCCTTATGCTGACCGGCGTCGGAGCGGATCCCGCTCCATGTTCCATGTTGGGCATGCTGGCGCGGGACGGCGGCTCCCCCGAACACGGAATGTGACGATGGTTGATTCGAAATCAGATATGCGGCGCTGCCCCTCTTGCAACGGTGGCGAGGTCTACTCCAGGAAGACCAATGCCAACGGTGGCTACGGGCCGCGCTTGCTGCCGGGCCTCGGGCGCTTATTCAAGCCGGCGAAGATGGACGTCTACGTCTGCGCGGATTGCGGCCACATGGCCTTCTTTGCCGATGCCGAGGCTCGAGGCCGGGTCAGTGATACGTTCCACTGGCGCAGGCAGAAGTGATCTGCTGCGGGGCACGCCGGGGCGCAGGCGGCCGCTGGTGACGATCGGAAACATGACCCGGTGAGCGAAGCGGCCCGCGCCGTTTCGCTCACCGGGTCGTTCGTATCACGGGGTGAAGCTTACGCAGTAACCGTTCGAGAGGTTGCTGCTGCTACACGGCTGATTGATGTAGTCGCGGTACCAGGCCTGGAAGGTCCAGGTGGTGCCGGACAGGATCGTTCCAGCGGCAAGGCCCGCGCCGATTCCCGGACCGAGGTCCATGGTTCCGGAGACCGTACTGCGCTGGTGCCCGCCGATGCGCAGCGTGTTGCCGCCGACACCGAGCAGACCTGCAGCACGCACCGCGCACTCAGGTGCGTCGCCCATGATGAAGATGCCGAAGCGCTCGGCCGGGACGTTGGTCACGTGCAGGGCCAGATCGTCCAGCGCAACGCTCGCAGAGCCGCTGGCGCTCAGAAGGGCGCCGGCGCCGGTCGAGTTGGCGCAACCCGCGGTCGGGTCGTCGTTCGGACCGGGGCAGGGGCAACCCACGCCGAGGCAGACCATGCCGCCGGCGGTGACCTCGATGTTGATGGTGTGGGTGGTCATCTGGACCGGAGTGCCATCATCCGTGGCGGTGAAGGTGATCGCGTGATTACCTTCCTGTCCGCCGACCGGATCGAAGGTGCAGGACGCGATCGCCGAGCTGCCAGGAGCGCCGCCGGTGACGTTCGCCACGAAGTTGGCGAGGTTGCCGGAGTTGACTGTCAGGGTCGTCGTCTGCGTCAATTCGGGAGCGATGACCTCGACGTTGAAGGCGACGCTGTCACCGGACTTGAGGCTCATGTCGCCCGGCGCGGTCGTGTAGACCGGGGGGGCGTTGTCAGTGCTCGCGTTGAAGCAGATGGTGTTGTTGTCAAGGAAGCTGACGCCGTCGGCGACGCCACCGGGGCCGTCGTAGTCCGTGCCCTCATGGTCGAAGCGACCGATCTGGAAGAAGGCGACGCCGTCGCCCTTGTTGGCGCCGACCGTTGCCGGGGTGCCGCCGAAGCCGCCGCTGCCGCCGGAAGCGCTACCGGTCGTCCACTGCATGTCGTCGTAGCAGAAGCAGACGTTGTTGCCGATGCCGATCAGCGGGTCCGTGCCGTCCGTGAGGATCAGCTGGAAGGTATTGAGCTTGTCCGTTCCGTTACTGTAGTAGCCGACGTGGTCCCACGTGACCGTGAAGCGGTTGGCTTCGGACTTGAAGAAGACCGTGCCCGGCCCGCTACGGGTGTCGACGTCGCCCCAGAACGGTGCGATCATCGGGAAACCAGAGACCGGGAAACCGTAGGCCGAGAAGTTGGAGAAGGACGCTCCGAAAGACACGTTGCCGTTGTTATTGATGAACAGATCGGTCTGTGCGGTACCGAAGAAGTCGAAGCTGAACTGGAGCGGGAGCGCGATGACCGAGGAGCCGTCATCGTTCAGCTCGCAGGGCCCCACTCCATTGCTCATGTCGACGACCGTATGGGTGTCGTCGAGCGGGACGCATAGCGTCGTGGGGCCGACGATACAGCTGGCACCGACGGCAGCCGGGGGGGCGAGGCGCTGCGCGCGCACCGGTGCCGCGGGCTTTTGGGTCCACGATGTGACTTCCTGAGCGCTAGCTGTCTGCGCGGTCAGGGCTGCGAGGCCGAAGCCCGCGAGAACGCTGGCAAGGGTCGAGGTGTTCATGCTGTGAGGTTCCTAAACAAGAGGGGTCTGACCGAAAACGGGGGCGCAAAGGGCGGAAGAACCGGGCCAGAGTCGGGGGGAAGGGGCGTAGCCAGGGAACACTCCCATCATACCCCGCATTCTCGCTGGCAGGGGGCACTCAGTGAGCACTAGCAGCCCGCCCTAAAAACTCCCTACTCGACTTTGCCCTCTCCGCCGCCGCTGCGTCGTGCTCGTCGAGCCGTGCTGCGACGAAGATGGCTTCGTCTCGCTACGGGACTTTTTCAACGGGCTGCTAGGGACCGATCTTGGACCCCTGCACAATGGGGGGCTACCCGGGGCTTGCGATCGCGGCGCCGAGGGCCGACCCTGGTCAGTCCGCCGCGACCCACAGGGGGCTGAATGGACGTTCACCTGAGAAATAGCCGGTTCCTGGTCGCGGGCGATCCATTGCGGATCGCCACGGGCTTGATGGGCATGCTGCTCGTCATGGCGGCCTGCGCCTCGCGGGCGAAGTCCACGACCGAAGAGGCATGGGTGCCGTCGATCCCTCGCGGCGACGATCCGATCGGAGACATCGACGTGTCCGGCGCGCCGGCCGGAATCGTCCCCTTGCCGGTGTCAGTAGATGGTCGTATTCGCGACGTGTTCACGCGCTACACGCGCGTCGTGGCGCCGAACGGGAAGCCGATACACATCCTGGCCCAGGGCGGCTGGCGCACGGAGCAGATCGCCAGGGCGCGCAGGGTGCTCGAGCACATCCTCACCGATGTGCCGGGCACGCGCTGCGGTGCCGACAAGGCACCGGTGGCCAACGCGATGGCGGATCGACGGGCAACCCTGGCGCTCTTCGACGATGTGCGTGCCCTTGAGCGAGCGTTCGACTCCGGACTCGATCAGGTCGAGCTCGGTTTTCAGGACCTGCGTGCCAACGAATGTCCGGTGGAGGGGGATCCGGACTACCTCCGGCACGATACCCGTGACGCCGCTTTCGAGGAGATCCTGCACCTGGTGCACGACTACGGTATTCGACCCGCGCACCCTGAATACGACGAGCGCCTGCACCGCGCCAACCTCGCCGCGGCGGCGCGTGGACTGTGGGAAGGGTGGCCCGTGGACGAGCCCGCGAACCATCGCAACGAATACTTCGCCGCTGCCTATGACAACTACCTCGACCTCTGGGCACTGACTCCGCTTCGTTACGAGGGCGAGGTCCTGGAGCCAGGCGCCGTTCCCGCGGGCATGTCACACTTCGGTGCCTTCGGCGCGAACAGTCGAGCCAGTCTGCGCCGGGTCGATCCCGCAGCTCACGCCCTGATCGAGGAGTTCTTTCCCCCGTACCTCACCTACACCCCCGAGCTGCCGCCCGACTTCGAGGGCGTCTTCTCCATGCGTCTCGATCCGGAGCAACGCTACACCTACAAGTCACAGCACCTCGCTCATGTCACCTTGACCGGGACCCACGACGCGCGCATCCTGGGCAATGCGCGCAGCAACCGCCTCACCGGGAATGCCGGCCACAACCAGCTCGAGGGGGGCGCGGGAGACGACACCCTGCGCGGTGGTCCGGGTAACGATCGCCTGATCGGCGGTCCCGGCCAGGACGTGGCGCTGTACGCGGGCAACGCCTCCGAGTACCGGATCGAGGTCCGGGGTGGCTCCGTGGTGATCGCCGATGGGCGCGCCTGCCGTGACGGGAAAGACACTCTGTCGGGGGTCGAGCGGGTGCGCTTCGCGCACGGGGAGAGAGCACTGCCGGTGGAGTAGGCCCTCCGCATGGGCCCTGGGCGGTCGATTTACCGAACTTCGACCCATCCGACCCGCGCGTCCAGACCAGCTCTCGGCAGGGGCCGTGGCGGTCGCTATCCTCTTGCCCCGCACTTCGCCATCCGTGGCCGCAGCAGGTGCCAACAAAGTACGCCCGCCGCCGTAGGTCCGCTCGTTCCCTCCCTCAGCCCCCCCTTGCCCTTTTAATATGGCCGATACCCAGACCATCCCGCCGAACGAAGAGATCGAGGCCTCGCGCGCCTGGGTCGAGGACCTGCAGACCGCACTGGCCGAGGTCATCGTGGGCCAGGGCGAGCTCATCGAGAGCCTGCTGGTGGGGGTCCTCACCGGCGGCCACATCCTGCTCGAGGGCGTGCCCGGACTGGCCAAATCGCTCGCCGTGTCGAGCCTGGCCCAGGCCCTGCAAGGTAGCTACGCGCGCGTGCAGTTCACCCCCGACCTGCTGCCGTCCGACCTGGTCGGGACCGAGATCTACGACGCCCGCGCCGGTTCCTTCACGGTCCGCAAGGGCCCGGTCTTCGCCAACTTCATCCTGGCGGACGAGATCAACCGTGCGCCCGCCAAGGTCCAGTCTGCGCTGCTCGAGAGTATGCAGGAGCGCCAGGTGTCCATCGGTGGCGAGACCTTTGACCTGCCGCGACCGTTCCTCGTGCTCGCGACCCAGAACCCGCTCGAGCAGGAGGGTACCTACCCGTTGCCCGAAGCCCAGCTGGACCGCTTCGCCCTGAAGGTGGTGGTCGGCTACCCGACCAAGGAGGAGGAGCTCACCATTCTCGACCGCATGGGCAGAACGGCACCTGACCTGAAGGTGCGCGAGGTCGTGAATCTTCAGGCGGTCAGCGATGCGCGCGCCGTGGTCGACAGGGTGGCGCTCGATACGCGCCTCGCCGAGTACATCGTCTCCATCGTGCACGCCACCCGGGACCCCGCCGCTGCTGGTCTGTCCGAACTCAAGGGGCGTGTGCAGTACGGTGCTTCGCCGCGCGCCACGATCTGGCTCGCGCTGGCCTCGCGCGCCAAGGCCTTCCTGGCCGGACGCGGCTACGTCACGCCGGGAGACATCAAGGCCGTGGCCCTGGAGGTCCTGCGCCACCGCGTCGTGCCTACCTACGAAGCCGAGGCCGAGGGGCTCGACTCCGACGTGCTCGTTTCGCGCGTTCTGGAAACCGTCCCGGTTCCCTAGTCCGCGGACGATTCAGTGGCTCGACCTCTCGTGGAAGAAAAACGCACGGCCCTGCTCGCGCCCGAACTCGCGGCGCGGGTGAAGCAGATTCATATCCGTACCCATCGTCTCGTGAACACGGCGCTGTCCGGCGGGTACCGCAGTACCTTTCGCGGCCAGGGGGTCGAGTTCGAGGAGGTGCGGCGCTATCAGCCCGGCGACGACGTGCGCTCGATCGACTGGAATGTCACCGCGCGCACCGGCGAGCCGTTCATCAAGACCTACCGCGAGGAGCGTGAGCTCTCGCTGGCGCTGCTCGTCGATACGGGCCTGTCGATGGACTTCGGCAGCCGGCGCTGGACGAAACGCGAGGCCGCGGCGCAGCTGGCCTCGTTGATCTCGTACGTGGCTGTCGAGCACCAGGATCAGGTCGGCCTGACCTTGTTCGGCGACGAACCGGGCCTGCACCTGAAGGCGCGCAAGGGTGGCAAGCACGCCATGCGCGTCGTGCGCGAGATCATGGCAGCCCCGGTGACGGGCGGGCGCTCGGACCTGGCCCTGGCTCTCAAGCAGGCCGAACGCACACTCCACAGGCGCTCCCTGGTCTTCGTGTTCAGCGATTTCCTCGCGAACGAGGACCCCGTGCAGCGCGAGGAATGGTCCGAACGCCTCGGTCGCCTGGCGCGCCGGCACGACGTGATCTGCGTGGCTCTCACGGACCCTTTCGAGCAGGAGCTACCGCGCGCTGGCGTGTTCTCGATGTACGAGATGGGGACAGGACGCCAGGTCGAGGTGGACTCGCGTTCGAGTGCGGTGCGTACGTCGTGGCGCAACGCCGCTCTCGCCCGTCGCCAGCGGCTCGACGAGGTGCTGAGCAAGGCGCGCGTGGGCCGCATCGACGTCTCCGTCGCGGGCTCGCTCGCCGATCCGATCGTGCAGTTCTTCCACCGACGTGAGCTCAGGAAGACGGGGGCCGGCGGTGCTCTCTAGTGCCTTGATTCAGAGGCTCGCGCGACATGTCGTGGGCCGTTCTGGCTGCGACCACGTTGCAATGACGCTCCTGGGGGCCGTTCTGGCGCTGAGCTTGGGCGCCGGTGCCGTCGAGGCCGCTCAGATCGCGCTCGGGGAGCAGCCGCCCGTCTGGGGGCCAGCGCAGTCGGAAGCGGAGATCGGTCAGCCGGTCGAGTGGACGCTCGAGATCGTGCACGCGCGGCGCGCCCGTCCGGAGATCATCTCGGAGCAGCTCGAGGAACAGCTCGACCGCACCTGGGTCTTCCTCTCTGGCCCGGTGATCCAGACGTGGCCCGTCGATGGAGCCTCCGAAGAGGAGCACAGTACGTTCACCTGGAGCCTGATGGCTCTCGAGTCGGGGGAGCGCAGCGCTCCGTCGCTCCTGCTCCAGGCCGACTCCGGTGAACAGCTCGAGGTTCTGTCGGAGACCCTGCTCGTCAGCCCCGCGTTGATCGACGGTGAGGACGTGCCGCGACCGTTTGCGGAGTTTCACGACATCGAGGGCGGTGCAGTGGGATCCCTGACCACGCTCTTCGGGATTTTGATCGGACTGGCTGTCCTGTGCATCGTGGCGGTCGTGCTGCTGGTGCGGCGTGCTCGACGCCGGGCCGTTGCAGATCTACCGGCCTTTCCCATCGCGCCGCGCGCTGCGTTCGATGCACTGCGCGCCGGCCGCGCCGACGACGCAGACGGCGTACAACGCCTGGCCTTCGAGCTGACAGGGATCCTGCAACGTGCTCTCGCGGGCGGCGAGCCCGGCTGCACGGATCAGGAATGGTTCGACGCGCTGCGCGCGGGCAGCCGGCTCGCGCCGGATGTCCTGGTCCGGGTCGAGGCGCTGGTGTCCACCTGTGAGCAGATCAAGTACGGAGGTCAGGTGCCGACGCGCTTCGCCATCGACGAGCTGCTCGACAACGCCGACAAGATTCTGAAGGACGTGGATCGCGTGCAGGCCGCCGCATCCAACCTGGAGGCCGTCGGATGATCCCTCTGGCCATGATCCAGGCGGAGCCCGTGAAGAGCACGGCCGAGGGCCACTTCGATCTGTGGGGCAATCTGGCCCTGTCCGATCCGTGGTTCTTGCTCTTGCTGCCCGTCGTGCTCCTGGCCCTGTGGCGCGGACGGATCGCGCGCCGCCATGCGCGCGCGCGCGTGTCCCTGGTCCCGAGTGCGGCCACCGGGGGCCTCGTGCGCTCCTGGTCGCAACGTCTGACCTGGCTGCCGACCCTGCTGAACGCCGTGGCTCTGCTGTTGACGGTCCTGGCCCTGGCGCGCCCGCTCAGGGGAAATGTCGAGTTCTCGACCCAGACCGAGGGCGTGGATATCGCGCTGCTCGTCGATCGCTCGAGCTCGATGGAAACGCGCGAGAGCCCGAGCTCGCCGCCGCGCTTCGAGATCGTCAAGGACGTGCTGGCCGACTTCGCCGTGCGCCGCATGACGGACCGCGAGGGCGCCGCCGACAACATTGCGCTGATCGCCTTCGCGCTCTATCCCGAGCTGATGTGTCCCTTCACGCTCGACGTGGACGCCCTGTCGGGTGTCTTCGAGCACCTGGAGACCGAACGTCGGCGGGAGCTCGATGCAACGGGTATCGGCGTGGCCCTGGCCAAGGCCGTCGCCGTGCTGCGCGAGAGCGATGCCAAGTCCCGCATCGCTGTGCTATTGACCGACGGCCTCGAGAACGTGAAGGAGATCCTGCCACTCGAGGCGGCCGAGCTCGCGGCGGAGGAGGAGATCCGGGTCTACACGGTCTTCGTGGGTCCCAAGCTCATCCGGCGCCAGAGCATCTTCGGCACCGAGGAGATCGCGATCGACACGACCGAGCTCGAGCAGATTGCTTCCGTGACAAAGGGCAAGTACTTCCACGCCAAGACCAAGGCGCACCTCGAAGCCGTGTACGCGGAGATCGAGCGCCTGGAGCGCACCGAGCGAATCGAGACGCGCTACGCCGAGCACTTTGACCTGTACGCGAAGTTCCTGCTGCCGGCGCTGCTGCTGTACGTGCTGGCCTGGTTCTCTCACAGCACCTGGGCCAGGAGGCTGCCGTGAGCGGCGACGGATTCCTTGGATTCGAGCTGGCGCGCCCGGAATGGCTCCTGGCCACCGCCGCCGCGCCGCTGCTGTTTTTGCTGGGCTGGATGGCTCTCCGCGCCCGCCGTCGCGCGCGACGCGCACTCTTCGACGCGCGCCACGAGGCGCGTTTCCTGCCGGGTTACTCGATCAACCGCTCGCGCCTCCGGCTGTGGTCGGCCTGCGCCGCGGTGCTCTTCCTGGCGCTCTCCCTGGCCGGCCCCATCCGCGGGTACACCCTGCGCGAGGTGCAGCGCAAGGGGCTCGACCTGGTGATCTGTATCGACACGTCGCGCAGCATGCTGGTCCAGGACCTCAAGCCCGATCGGCTGAGCCGCGCGAAACGCGAGGTCTCCGTTCTGCTCGACAAGCTGCAGGAGGATCGCGCGGCGCTGGTGGCCTTCTCGGGGGACGTGCGCAACATCGCCCCGCTCACCCGCGACAGCACGACCCTGCGCTGGTTCCTGAATAGCCTCTCGCCGCGGGACAACCTGCGCGGTGGGACGGACCTGGGCGCGGCGCTCGCACATGCACTCGAGCTGTTCGATGGGCGCACCGGCGCGCACGAGGCCGTGGTGCTTCTGACGGATGGCGAGGACCTGGAGGAGCGTGGCCTGGAGGTTGCGCGCGAGGCAGCCGAGCGCGGCATTCGCATCTACGTGGTCGGCATGGGTACGCTCGGCGGCGGCAAGGTTCCCGAGGGCGAGCGCGGCTTCGTGCGCGATGAGTCGGGCAAGGAGGTTGTCTCGGCGCTGAACGGATCGACGCTCGAGCAGATCGCCGAGATCAGCGGCGGGGCCTACCTTGCCGCGACCCAGTCCGCGCTGCCGCTCGAGGAGATCTACGACAAGCGTATCGCGCTGCTCGAGGGACGCCTGCTGCACGAAGGCATGGAACGCATCCCGCAGGACCGATTCCAGTGGCCGCTGGTCCTGGCATTGGGCTGCATGTTGTTCGAGACACTGTTACGTGAGCGCCGTCCGCTCGATGCGCATGAGGGAGGTCGGAATTGAATCACTGTTTCGCGATCGCACTGCTGCTGGCTCAGGCACCCGGCGTGCCCGCAGCGGGCACGGCACAGGACGATTTTTCAGCTGACACGGCACCCCAGGGGCAAGTCGTGGCGCAGGAAGCCGCGCCTGAGCCGGTTGCCGAGCGTTACGAGGGAGCCTTCGCGGATGGTGCTGCAGAGCTGCGACGCCTGGCGCTTGCGGGCGACACGGACGCGGCTCTGGAGCTCTCCGATTCGTTGCTCGTTCCCGGCCCGCTCGCGAGCCTGCGCGCACGCGCGGAGCGGCGCACGGGCGGCGCCTCGGAGCGACTGCTCGAGTCCATGGCGCGGCCGTTGAACTGGTTGGGAATGCCCGTGGAAGAGGGCGTGAACCGCGCCGAGGTGCACTACGCGCGCGGACTGGTCTTTGCCCTGCGCTCGGAGCTGCAGCCGTCGAACGAGTCCTTCGAGCTCGCGCGTGTCCTGGCAGGACCCGGAGCCACGCGCCTCGACGCCATCTACAACCAGGGCAATCTGGACTTCGCCCTGGGCGAGACGCTGCGCCAGATGATCCCCGAGATCGTGGGCGAGGAGGACGTGGTCGAGCGTCCTGCGGACATGAAGGAGGAACCGCTCGACGTTGCACGCGCGATGTACATGGCAGCACGCGAGCACTACGTCGAACGCTTGAGTGCTGACTGGCGTGACGCTGACAGTCGTGCGAATGCCGAGCTCACCCTGCGGCGCCTGAGAGAGCTCGACCAGGTCGAGCGCGAGCGCGAGGAGCAAGAGCAGCAGGACGAGAGCGAACAGGAAGACCAGGAGAAGAAGGAGGGCGAGCAGGAGCCCTCCGACGAGGAGCAGGAGCCCGAGGACGATCCGTCGGACGAGGAGGGCTCCGAGGACCAGGATGCTGACCAGCCGGACGAGTCCGAGGAAGAGCAACCCGAGGACAGCGAGGAGTCCGAGGAAGAGAAAGAGGGCGAGGAATCCGAGGACGAGTCCGAGCAGGAGTCGCAGCAGGCGGAGCCGAAGGAACAGGAAGAGCAGCACCTGACCGCGGAGGAAGTGAAACGCTTGCTCGAGCGCTTGCAGGAGCTCGACGAGAAGGGTGAGGAGCTGCGCGAACGCTTGCGCGGCGTGCGGCGTGTGCCTGTGAAGAGGGATTGGTGATACAGATGAAGCAATGGTTCATGGTGGTCGTGTGGATGCTGTTCGGCGCCTCTTCGGTTGCCGCCGCGGCGCAGTCGGGGCCCGTACCGGTGGCGCGGCTGTCGACCGGGGTGGCCAAGCTCGGTGGCGCCGTAACGCTGCAGATCGAGATCGAGGGCGCACGCTCCGCCAGCATCCTCGAGGTGCCGGAGGTCGAGGGCCTGTCCATCTCGCAGCCCGGGCGTCCTTCACGGAACGAGTTTCGAAGCGTCGTCAACGGGCGCGTCACGCGGCGCAGCTCGTTGCGCTGGACGCTCGAGGTGCGGCCGCGCGAGGCAGGGGACTTTGTCATCCCGCCCATCCCGCTCGAGGTCGACGGACGGCGCACCGCCACGCGCGAGCTTCCGCTGCGCGTCGTGAAGGATCTGCGCGGCGAGGACCTGGGCTTCTTCGAGATCGTCGATGCGCCCCAGGCCGTCTTCGAGGGCCAGCCCTTCACCGTCGATCTGCGCATGGGCTGGGAAGCCACGCTGTCGATCGAACGTGCCGACCTGCGCCTACCGTGGTGGGGGAATCAGCCGGGCATGCTCGAGGTGGAAGGCGCAGCGCGCAACGTGCGCTCGAAATGGCTCAATTTTGGCCTCAACGGCGGCCGTGGTCAGGTCCAGGTCGAGGAGCTCCCGCAGGAGACTCGCGCTGGCCGCAGGTACCGCTGTTTCCGCTTGCGGCGCAACTTCATTCCGTCCCGCGACGGCCCCCTGGAGTTCTCGGTGAGCGTGCTCGAGTTCGCGTCCATCAGCCAGCGCGGCTTCCTGCAGAACAGCTACGAGAGTTACTACGCGCTGCTGCCCGCGTTCGAGCTCAACGTGAAGACCATTCCCGAGGAGGGCCGACCCTTCGACTGGACCGGAGCTGTGGGCCTGATCGAGGCCGGGCGACGGGTGGACCGCCGTGATGTCGACGTCGGCGAGTCGATCAAGCTGGCCGTGTCCTGGACCGGACCCGGCAACCTGGAGTTCTTCGATGCGCCCGATCCGGCGCGGCTGGATAGCTTCGCCGGCTTTCGCGTGCTCGGGACCGAGGACGAGTTCCGCGGCGATGAGAGGCGCGTGACCTACGACCTCGTTCCGACCAGCCCGGAGGTGGACGAGATTCCCGGGTTGCCGCTCTGGATCTTCGACCCGCTGCTCGAGGTCTACCGCGAGATCGAGACCGAGCCGGTCTCGATCCGGGTGCGGCCCCTGGCAGAGGGTGTCGGGCTTGGCCTCGAAGAAGAGCAGGCGCGTGGCGACGGGGTGTTGATCGATATCCGCGATCTGCACCTCACGCCGGCAGGCGACGAGGATCTGACCCGTCCCGGCGCAGGGCGCGTCGTCGGCGCGTTCTTCGCCATCGGGCTGATCTGGTTCGTCGGGCGCAAGTATGTGCGCCGGCGCGGCGATCCGGACTCGATCGAGGCGCGTCGTCGACGCGCCGCAGCGCGTGCACTTCGGCGCGGGCTGAAAGCCGCTTCGAGCGCACGCGGACAGGCCGAGGTCTTCCAGGGTTTTCTCGCGGCGCGCACGGGCGAGGCGCAGCAGGCGTGGCTTGGACGCGACGCGAGACGCTGGAGCGCAGATGCGGACGGTGCCCAGCTCGATCCGGCCCTGGCATCCGAACTGGGTGATCTGCTCGCCCAACTCGATCAACGAACCTGGGCCGGAGATGGCCGCCCACTGGAAATCAGTGTGCTCGTCTCCCTGTCCGACCGGCTCATGAAAGGCGGCCTGTGATGCTGGCTCTCACGCACACACTCATGCTCCTCGCGTTCGCGCTTCAGGGCGGCAACGTGCCGGACCAGGGCGCGCTGGCGGACGTGCCTGACCCGGCCGCCGACGCCTATCGAGCCGGCGACTACGAGACCGCACAGGTCACCTGGCTGGCCGCGATCCAGTCCGCCAGCTCGCGCGCCGAGCGGGCACGCCTGGCGTACAACCTTGGCAACACGGCCTTCCGGGCGGACAACGTGCCCGAAGCCGTGGGGTGGTACACGTCGTCCCTGGCTCTCGTGCCGCGCGATGCGGACGCCTGGGCCAGTCTGGAGCTGGCGCGCACCGAGGCGGGCCTCGAACCCGCGGATCGGGGCGACCTGCGCGCCACGCTGCGGCGCGTCGTGACCTCGGTGACCCTGGCCGAGAGCGAGTGGATCGTGCTCTGGTGTGTCGGCTTGCTGGCGCTCTGCCTGACGGGCGAGGCCCTGCGTGGGGGCGTGTGGTGGCGTCGTGCGGCCCTGGCCACACTGGCCCTGTGCGCGCTCGTATCGATCCCGTGGGGCTGGAACATGCTCGCCCAGGGCCGGCATCCGATGCTGGTCGTGGCCGACGGCACCGCCGCGCGCTCCGAGCCGCGACCGGATGCGAAACGACTCAGGGAGCTCGCCATCGGGGCTGAGGTCGAGCGCCTTGACGATCTTCCGGGTTGGGTCCAGGTCCGGGATGACCGCGGAGAACGCCTCTGGGTGCGCAGTCATGCGCTCTTCGATCTGATCCAATAGCCCACGTCCGGCGCGAATCTCTCGACGGGGCCCGGCCGTCTTGAGAAGCTCTACGTATGAACCTGCGGCACTACTTCGGTTGCGCCCAGCCACGGCTGGACGGCGTGCTGTTCATGGCACCCCTGCTCCTGGCCGTGGCGCCCGGATGTGCGCCGCAGGACGCGGGGCACGGGCACGGGATTCTCGTCGTTGCGGTGGACGCCCTGCGTGCGGATCACGTGCAGAGTGCCGGCTACGATCGACGTACCACCCCCTTCCTCGACGGCCTCGCGGCGGAGGGAGTCTCCTTCGGCAGTGCCTGGTCGTCCGGTCCCGGGATCGTGCCGGCGCAGGTTGCGCTGCTCACGGGATGCGATCCGTTGCTCGCGCGCGTACCGCCGCTGTTGAAGGACGGCCCGCGTGCGACGCCGCTCGTGGGCTGGAACATCCCCGACGAGGTCCCGCGCCTCGCGGTCGAGCTCCTCGCGAACGGCTACACCACCGCTGCGTTCGTCGATCACCCGCTGATCGGCAGCCTGCGCGGCTTCGACCAGGGGTTCGTGGACTGGGTGGACTACGGCGGCGGATGGTCGGCGGATGCCTTCGAATTCGGGATCCGTGGTGTCGGCGGCCGTTTTCTCGAGTGGCTGCGCGAGCGCGAATCCGGGGAGGACTGGTTCGCCTACGTCCACATGAACGACCTGGAGCGCATCTGGAAGATGTCCGTGGATGAGCTGCCGCCGGTCTTCGAGCCACGCCCTGAGCTCGGCCGGGTTCCGCCCCTGGGTGCCAGCGAGCCGCTCTACTACAGCCTCCCACGATCGCGCTGGAACGGAACGGACCGTTCCCTGGGCGAGCTCGAGGCCGTCTACGATTCAGCCCTGCTGGAGGTCGACAAGAACCTCGCCCGGCTATTCGCGCAGATGAAGCGGCGCGGCCACTGGGACAAGACCACGGTCGTGGTCGTGGGCACCTTCGGCGTCGGCTTCGGTGACTCGGGCTTCATCGCAGCGAGCGGCAGCCTGTCCGACGTGGATCTGCATGTGCCGTTCATCATCCGGCCCGCGCCGGGTGGTCGTTTCGAGGCCGGGCGCCGCATCGAAGCACCGGTCAGCCTCGTGGACCTGCCCCCGACGGTGCTCGCACTCGCCGGAATCCAGGCACCGACCGGGATGCATGGCGTCTCACTGGTTCCGGCGATGGGGGGCAGCGACGAGCCCCCGCGCGAGTTCGCGTTCGCGTCGTCCTTCATCAGCGAGGGGTACACGGTGATCGACGACCAGTTCTGCTACGAGCGCAGCAGGCCCGGCTCGCGCGGACCGGGGCCACTTTCTCGCTCCTGGTACGGGGACGATGTCTCGCGCCGCTCCGAGTACCGCGAGGTGCTGCACGACCGCCTCGCAGGGGGGGCCATCGGCCACCTCGACCTGGGCCTGAGGGATCCCGCCATTCGTGCATCCATGCGCGCGGCCGGGAGGCAATGGTATTCCCTCATCGGCCGCGCCCGGGTCATCTTGCACCGCTTGCCCTGGGCATCGGAAGCGCCCGACCCGGTCGAGGTGGCCGAGTTGCGCGCGGCTGGCGTTCTGGGCATCTGGCCCTGAGCGGCCCCAGCGGCCACGCCCGACCGGGGGTGGTACCTTGTGCGTAGACGCGGCATAATCCCCGCGTCCCATTACCCAGCTGCTAGCCCAATGCCCAAGATCACTTTTCTCAAGACCGGCGCCACCATCGAAGTTCCCGAGGGAACCAACTACCTCGAGTACTGTCAGGAGAACGACACTCCCCAGGACTTCGGATGCACCGTCGGAAGCTGTGGCACGTGCACCATCGTGCTCGAGGCCGGCGGTGAGAACATCCAGCCGATCAACGACGAGGAGTCGGAGACGGTCGAGATGTGCACGGACGAAGCTGGTGCGCGTCTCGGGTGCATGCTCGTGGTGAACGGGGACATCTCCCTGCGCCCGGCCAACGACTGAGACAACCGGGCCAGCGCCCGCGCGACTCAGTCCACGATCGGCAACGGAAGCGTCGCCGGGTCCGCCTTGCGCTTGGCGCGCCCGAGGGTCTTTTCGAGTTCCCGGGCCACCCTCTCTGCGGTGTGCCGGTAGCCGGTGAGTTTCCCCCCGTAGATCGTCAATGCGCGCGGCCGCGATGGGTCGTCGGGTGTCAGCAGCACCTCGCGCGGGCGCGTGAAGGCCTTGCCCTTGCCCTGGGGCAGGACTCGCAACCCGGCCCAGGCTGCGATGCGCGTGCTGCCCTTGCCGGGGAAGTAGTGCTCAAAGGTCGACTCCAGGTAGCTGATCTCGGCCTCGGTCGGCTTGACCGAAGCGGGATCTCCCGTGTACTCGCGCTCGGTGGTGCCCACCAGGATGTGACCTCTCCAGGGCATGGCGAACACGGCGCGTCGATCGCTCGGGGCCTCGGTGTAGTAGATGCCCTGGTCGAGCGTGCCTTCGAGCTCGACATGGGTTCCGCCGACCAGGTCGATGTCGCGCCCGGGCGGGCGTGGGTGGATGCGCTCGCGCACGCGGTTGGCCCACGGACCGGCGGCGTTCACCAGCACCCTTCCGCGGATTTCCTGCTCGTGGCCGTCGGCTTCGTAGCGGATGTTCCAGCCGTCTCCCTGCCGCTGCGCGGCCAGCATCTCGGCCGGCATCGCCACACGTGCGCCCAGGTCCTCGGCGGAGCGCAGGACGGTGCGTGCCAGGCGCGCATCATCGGTTTGCCCGTCGAAGTAGCGGAAGACGCCCTTCAGGCCGGTGGTGCGCAGGCCGTCGAGCTCTTCCCAGCGCGCGCGCGCCAGGGTGCGGAAGCGTGTGTCGGGGCTCAATCCGCCCAGCAGGGCGTACAGGGACAGGCCGGCGCGGATCTGCCAACGATGACGACTCGTGTCGTCGTAGATCGGGATGTGGAAGGGTACGAGGCGCACCAGGTGTGGCGCGACGCGCAGCAAGGTCGCCCGCTCGCGCAGGGACTCGCGCACGAGCGACAGCTGGAAGGTCTCCAGGTAGCGCAGGCCACCATGGATCAGCTTGCTGGACTTGCTCGATGTGCCGAAGGCGACCCGGGCTTGCTCGAGCACCAGCACGCTATGGCCAGCGGCCGCAGCGGCCTGGGCCACTCCCACACCCTGGATCCCCGCACCGACGACGAGAACATCTACTTCATCCGTGGACATCTGGATGCGAGAATCAGCAATCCAATGGACGGAAGCAAGCCGTGAAACATCTCCTCACAAGTCTCGTCATTCTCGGGCTCTGCCTGGCGGCCTGCCGCTCGGGGGAACCTCGGGCGGTCTACCGGGGCGAGGGCCCCAGGCTGGAGCGCCTGGGGATGAAGACCGCCGCGCTGCGGACCGACATGACCGAGGCTCTGGAGCTCCTGCCGCGTGCCGGTGCGCGTCTCGGGTACGGCCTGCACGAAATCCAACGTGGGGCGTCCCGGCTGCTTCTGCGCACCGAGGTCGAGCGCGCCTTCTTCAGCATGCTCGGCGAGCAGGAGCGCTTTCACGAAGTGGATGTGCACCTTCGTGCCGAGGGTGGGCGCGTCGTGATCGAGGTCGACGAGGCGCTCGTCCACGGTCCAGCCGGCGGTCCACACCGGCGCAAGGGGCGTGCGGAGTCCGAGTGGTACGACGATTTTTTTGAAGCTGTGTCGGTCGAGGTCGGCCACCTGAGCCTGAGAGGCGCGTATGCGATTCCCCGCGAGTGACGGCGAGTTCGTCCTGATCCACAACCCCGGTTGCTCGAAGAGCAGAGCCGTGAAGGCCATGCTCGAGGAGCGTGGTATCGCGCATCGCGAGCTGCGCTATCTCGATGACCCGTTGACCGTTGCGGAGCTCGAGGACCTCGCGGTTCGTCTCGCTCAGCCGCCAGTTGCCTGGGTGCGCAGCGGTGAGCCGGCCTATCGCGAGGCACAGCTCGGTTCGCAGTCGAGCGCGGCGGACGTGATCGCGGCCATGGCCGAGCATCCCTCCATCATTCAGCGCCCGATTCTGATGCGTGGCTCACGGGCGCGGGTGGGGCGGCCGCCCGAGCAGGTACTCGAGCTCTTCGACTGAGGCCGCTCCAGGCGAGGATCTGCTGTCCAGCTGGGGGCGGATCGGGCCCCGTGGGGGGTGTCAGGCGGGGTGGACCCGCCTTCTTGCTGTTTGCCCATCGGTCCCGGGGGCCGACGGACGATAGGCCCTGGAAGAGGCTTCTGATTTCTCGAGGGTATCCATGATTGTCCGTTTTCTGATCGTCGTTGCACTGCTCCTGGTCGCCGTTACCGGGGGCATCGTCCACATGTTCGAAGTGGGGGAGGCGCCCTACGTGGGCCCGTTCCAGGCACTGACCCCGGCCGAACGGGTGATCGAGCCCCATCTGAGAGAGAACCTCGAGTTCTTCACGTTGCAGATTGGAGCGCGCTCGCTCAACCGTGCCGGGACCCTCGACAAGGCGGCCGAGGAGATCGAACACCGTCTACGTCGCATGGGCTACGACCCCAAGGCTCAGGAGTTCACGGCGTCCGGGCGCGCCGTGCACAACATCATCGTGGACCACCCGACCAGCCGGAAGAGTGGCAAGGTCGTTCTGGTCGGTACGCACTACGACAGCTATCGCAGCAGCCCTGGAGCGCACGCCAACGGGACTGCGGTCGTCGCGCTGCTCGAGATCGCGCGCATCATGAAAGGCAAGAGCGTGCCCTTCAGGCTGCGGTTCGCCTTCCTCGTGAACGGCGAGCAGCCCTACCAGGGCACCCGGGACTCGGGCGCTGTCAACTATGCTCAGTTTGCGGAGCGCGAGGGCGAGAACATCAGCTTCGCTCTGCTCATCGATTCCCTCGGGTACTTCTCCGACGAGCCAGGCAGCCAGCACTTCCCGTTTCCGATGAGCATGGGCTATCCCGGCGAGGCCAACTTCCTCACGGCGTTCGGTGCCGTCGATGAGCGCGAGACCGTGCGCAGATTCACCGAGGCGTGGAACCGCACCTGCAAGTTCCCGCTCGAGAGTGGCAGCTTGCCCTTCTGGTTCCCAGGTGTTCCCACCGGGGATCACGCGGCGTTCTCGTCCCAGGACATACCCGCGTTGCTCCTGTC
>JBLHKW010000008.1:0-54945 GCA_047618565.1 Planctomycetota bacterium | reverse complement strand
CCGTACACGCGTGGTGCGAACCACTGGCTAACTACATCCGCCTCTCGCTCGAACACCACCGCCTGACGCTCGCGCAAAACTCCAAGCAAGCACTAGCAGCCCGTGGTGAAACTCACGACCCGCTCAACTCCGCCAGGCTCCGCCCTGGCGGCGTTGCGCTTCCTCCGAGTATCCACGAATACGCGTCGTCAGCGCGCCTTGCCAGATCGAATCCTGACGGCTTCGAGCCCGCCCAGCCCTTCGGCGACCACCTGTGGTACATCGTCAGGCTCGACGGCAGCGTCAGCGCGAAGATCAATCGCCCCTACTTCGGCACCGACGGCTACCTGCGCTTCTCCTACGCCTCTTCCCGAATGGAGTTCGACACACGCGAGCTTGAGCGTCGCCTGAAGAACCGCCTCACACTCATGATCCAGAGCCTGGCACTCGCCTGCGAATCGATGGGGAAGACGGATGTGAGGCGACACCTGGAAAAGCTCGGCTGACTCTCGGCCCTGATCCTCAAGGCCTCGGCTGACAACGTCGACCTCAATGACCTGGTTCAGGGAGCTGGATGAGTTCGAGACCGCCGTCCCTGCATTCGAGATTCCCGGGGACCGAAGACGCATGGAGCAGGCCTGCGCAGTTCGGAAATAGGTACGGAGTCGCAGGCCGACAGCGGCGGAGTGGTGGAGATCGCACGGCCTCGGTATCGTCTGCGCCACATGCAATCTCCGTCCATCCCGCCCGCGACCCTCTCGCGTCTCCTGCTCGAAGGCGATCGGACCTGGGAGGAGTCCCGCACGCGCGGGGAGAGCCGTAACCACCACTTCGTTCCGAGTGACCACGCCAGCGCCTACGATCACCTGCGCCTCTTGAGAGAGCGCGCGTCGACTTTCGTGGAGCTCGGTTCCGGGAGCGGCGTCGTGACCGTGATGGCCAGTCTCCTGGGATTCGACGCGTACGGAATCGAGCTCGACCCGTGGCTCCTCGAACGCTCCATCGAGCTCGCTGAAGAATTCGAGTCGAATGCGAGCTTCGCGGAGGGGTCGTTCGTTCCGCTCGCCTACCAGGAGGAGATCGAGCACCAGTCGGGTGATCACTTCACGCCGACGGCAGGCGCGTGCGCATACGACGAGCTCGGCCTGGAGCTCGACGACTTCGATCTGATCTTCGCCTACCCGTGGCCGGGCGAGGAGGACTGGCTGGACGAGCTCGTTCGCCTGCACGCGCGTCCGGATGCGCTCCTGCTCGCCTACGACTCGAGTGGCGGCTTTCAGCTCAGTCACGCCAAGCTTGCCGGGCGACCGATAGCGGGCCCGCGCGACCCCCACCAATTCTGATCTGGACACGCTCCGCCGAAGGGCGTGGGCGGCGGTGTCGGGAACACTCCCATCGAAACGACGGGAGTGTTCCCGACTTCATACTCAACCTGCCGCGGGGCCGGAGCGTAGAGCCGTCCGGAAGGCCATTGGGCGATCGGTCCAAGGCGCGTGGCCGGCGTTGGCGAGGAGGTACAACTTCAGGGTCGGCAGGTGTTGGGCAGCCTCCGACCAGCGCTCGTTGCCCATGTCGACGAAGGCCTGGTCGCCAGCGATGACCGTGATGGTGCTCGAGTGCTCTCCACCCCTTGGGGCCCGGCGCACGTTCGCGAAGATACGGACGCCGGGCTGCGCTACCTGAGCAGCACGCGTGAAGGCTTGCGCACCCGCTTCAACTCGACGGCTTGGACGGAGCGCGCTCTTCGGTGTACGTCTGCAGGAACGTGACCAGATTGATGGGCGTGCTCGTCAGGCCGAGCTTGCTCCGGATCCGGTCGCGCTGGCGACTCACCGTGGTCGGCGACACGCCGCGCACCTGGGCGATCTCCTTGGAAGTGAGCCCCTGGCGGATCATGTTGCAGACCTGCAACTCCGCGGGCGTCAGGGTAAGAAACTCCCTGCTGAATTCTTGAGTGAAGGAGGACGCGAGATCGTCGAGTTGTCGCTTGATCAACTCGAGATGCTTCGAGCGCCTGGGGAGCAGCTCGCTCTCCAATCCGTGAATGAGCGGCATGATGATGCGCGAGACGTTGTCATGAACAGCGTTCCCGATCTCGAGCTTCTCCTGCTCCAGCCTTCCCAGGACCTCGCGTAGCGCGATGTTGCTGTTACTCAGCAAGGCTCGCTCGACCTCGAGCTGCTCCTGGGCGTGAATGCGCTCGGCCACTCGCCCCACCCGCTCGGCGATGGCGTCAAGCAGGAGTCTCTCGTGGGCCAGGAAGAGCTCAGGGCCTGTGCGCGGGGCGTCCGAGGCGCGGAAGACCTCGACCACACCTCGCACTTCTTTGGCCACCACGATTTCCGAGGCCTGCCTGAGAGGCGTAGCGCTGAAGGCGTCGGAGACGTAGTTCCGATCATCGAAGACGACGCGCGCGCAGGTGGATTCGGGGTGCTGCCACGACCCGGGGAGCATGCGCGCCACTCCGCCCAAGACCTGATCGATATCCCCACCGTGACGCTCGATCAGTCGCGTCAACTCGAACACGCAGTTGAGCTCCTTCTGGAGTTGCTCCTGAGCGTGAATTCGCTCGGCGACCCGCCCGACTCGCTCGGCGATCGCGTCGAGCAGCCGTCGTTCGTGCTCGAGAAAGAGCTCTCGCTCCTCGCTGTCGGGAGACGCGCGAAAGACCTCGATCAGGCCCCGCGCATTGCCCGTCACCACGATGTTCGAGACCAGCCTGACCGCCGTCGGGCTGAACGTGTCGGAGGTGAATTCATGGCCGTCGAGGACCACACGGGCAGAGGTGGACTCGGGAAACGCCCACGTCGCGGGGAGCAGCTGCGCCACCCCCTCCAACACCCGATGGAGGTCTCCGCCATGTCGCTCGATCAAGCGCGTCAGCTCGAACACGCAGTTGAGCTCTCTCTGGAGCAGCTCCGCGTCCATGGCGCCCCTCATCTGGTCGATCCTGGCTTCATCCATAGTTATTACGTCCTCGCCACTATGACTACGCCACGTAGTCTATTCATGGTCAATAATGACACACGAGGATGCCTCTTGCCAGGGCCGATAGTCTCCTTGTGAACGGCAATCCGAAATCAACAAATACCAAGGCTGGTGCCGGGGGGCGCACTGAGGCGCACCTCGAACTCTGCGCCAGGGCTGCCTCCTGCGCGAATGAAGGGTGCTGGCGCGAGGCTGCGGACCTCTACGACGGGGCCGTCGCGGCTGGCGGACGAGAGGTGGTCCTGTTCAGCAACCTGGGACTGGCTCGCTTGATGCTCGGCGAGCTCGACGCAGCGGAGGCCGCCCTCTCGCTGGCTACACGCTCCGCGAACGCCACCCCGGCGGCGTTCTTCAACCTTGGCTTGTTGCGGACGGCACAACACCAGCTAGGGGCTGCCCGCCAGGCCTACCAGGAGGCCGTGAAGCGGAAGTCGGACTACTTCGAGGCTTGGGTCAACCTCGGCAACGTGCTCCTCCGGGTCCGGGAAGCTACGGCTGCCTCCCAGGCCTTCGAGCGGGCCACCGCGCTTCGCCCCAGCGATCCCGCGGCGAGCTACATGCTGGCGGCGGTCAACGGACAGGCACGCGCGACCGCGCCCGCGGAATACGTGCGGGCCCTCTTTGACCAGTACGCACCGACCTTCGAGCAGAACCTCTTGGGACGCCTTCATTACGACGCACCGTCGCAACTGCGCAAGCTACTGGACGACGCCCTTGCACAGCCGGCACGGGTGGGTGCGGTGCTCGACGTCGGCTGCGGAACGGGCCTGGCGGGCGTCGCGTTCGCTGACGTCGCTGATCACCTTACCGGGGTGGATCTCTCCCAGGGCATGATTGACCAAGCACGTCAAAAGGGCATCTATGACGCCCTGCTCGTGGCCGATTTCCTCGATGTCCTGCAGGAGCCAGGGCCCATGTTCGACATGTTCCTGGCGTGTGACGTGCTCATCTACGTTGGCGATCTGCGACGTGCGTTCGAGGTGATGGGGCAGCGTGCCGCGCCAAATGCGCTCGCGCTATTCTCGACCCAGGTGGCAGGGGGGGCGCTGACGGCGACTGACCCCGGGTTCCGCCTCGGGCCGACGGGACGCTTCGTGCACGACTCCGAGTACGTGCTCCGCGCCGCCGAAGATGCGAACTGGCACGAGGTCGCGCGGCGGCCGGTCTCCGTCCGTCTTGAACGCGGCCGCCCGGTGCCTGGGGAGATCTTCCTGTTGAGGCACCAACCCTGAGTCGGCATGGCTGCTACCGACGCCGCTCGTCGAGCCGCGCCACGGCCCGGAGCACGGCTCGCCCGGCGGCCCCCAGGCTTCGGGATGACACATGCACCAGCGTGTCTTGCGGAGTGTGCCGATAGCGGTTTCGCCCCGTTCGGCGGGCAGGGAATCCAGGGCGTGACGGCGCAGTCGCCGGTCTCCACGACCGGGAACGCCACTTTTGCCGAGCCCTTCCGATCCGCTTGATCTGATTGCCATGGCGGGCCCCGTGGGCTCTCCATGCGCCTTGGCCTCTAGACACTCATATATGAGCGTTTTATCCTCTATTAATGCACTATCAGATCATTTATGATCGAACAGCACTGTGATGTCGGGCCAGGAAGCCCTACCCTACTCCAGAGCGATCATAAGCGATCATAACTGATTGCCAAATGGCCCTAAAGGCAACTTATCGATCACTTCTAATAGCATGAAACTCGACCAACTGACCCCGGATGACGCGATCCTGGAGGAGCTCGGTGCGCGCCTCGCGCGGACCCGCAGGCAGCAGGGTCGCTCCCAGGAGGACCTCGCCAAGCAGGCCGGCATCGGCGTCGCCACCCTGCGCCGCATAGAGGGCGGGCGCGACAGCCAGCTCGGCTCCTGGCTCAAGATCCTCAAGGCCCTCGAGCTGGAGAGCTCGATCGAGAGCTTGCTGCCCGAGAGCGTAGCGTCGCCGCGCGTCGAGGTGTTGGCCGGCAAGAAACGCCGGCGAACCAAGCGCTCCTCGAAGGCCTTCGAGTGGGGAGATGAGCGCCCGTGACCACGGCCACCGTCAACCTCTGGGGCACCACCATCGGCTACGTCTCGATGGACGCAGGCGAGCGCTTCGCGCGCTTCGAGTACGAGCCCGAGTTCGCGTCCGCAGGCATGCAGCTGGCGCCGCTCACCATGCCCACGGAAGCGCGGCGACGGATCTACCAGTTTCCGGAGCTCGAGCCGCGCGCCTTCCACGGTCTACCGGGCCTCCTCGCCGATAGCCTGCCCGACCGCTACGGCCACAAGCTCATCGATGTCTGGCTCGCGCGCACCGGCCGCAAACGCGAAGACTTCAACGCTGTCGACCGCCTCTGCTACACGGGAGCCCGCGGCATGGGCGCCCTGGAATTCGAACCCTCCACCGGCGTCGCGACCGCAACCGACCGCGCCCTCGAAGTGCAGCAGCTGGTCGAACTGGCCTCCCTGGCCTTCGCCAGCAAGGAGACGCTCGACACCGAACTCACCGGCGAGCGCGGTGAGCAAGCCCTGCTCGACATCTTGAGCGTAGGCACCTCCGCCGGCGGCGCGCGCGCCAAGGCCGTCATCGCCTTCGACCCGAAGACCAAGCAAGTCCGCTCCGGCCAGCTCCAGCTGCCACCTGGCTACGAGCACTGGCTCATTAAATTTGACGGTGTCGAATTCAACGGCGACTGGGGCGTCGCCGACCCGCTTGGCTACGGCCTGCTCGAATACAGCTACTCCCAGGTCGCCAAGGACTGCGGCATCCACATGGCCGACTGCGCCCTCCTGACCGAGAACGGCCGCAGCCACTTCATGACCCGCCGCTTCGACCGCGACACCCTGGGCGCCAAGCACTTCATCCAGACCCTCGGTGCCCTGGCCCACTTCGACTACTACCAGAGCGGCCACTACTCCTACGAACAGCTCTTCATGACCATGAAGCAGCTGCACATGCCCAAGGAAGCCATGGAGCAACAGTTCCGCCGCGTGGTCTTCAACCTGGTCGGCTGTAACCAAGACGACCACGTCAAGAACTTCGCCTTCCAGATGCAGCGTGACGGCACCTGGTACCCAACCCCCGCCTACGACCTCTGCCACGCCGAAGGCAGCGACTTCACCCAACACCACCAACTCAGCCTCAACGGCAAGACCACCGACTTCAGCAAGCTCGACCTCAAACACCTCGCCAGTTACGCCGGCCTGCCGCGCGGCCGCGAGAACCTCATCCTCGACCAGGTCCTCGAAGCCTTCTCCAGGTGGGCCACCATGAGCACCGAGCCAGGCATCCCGAAACCCCTGCGCGCCCACGTCCTACGCACCTTGCGCATGAGCTGGTAGCGAGCCGTGCGAAAGGGCTCAGGGTGACCAGCGGCGGGGCGAACCCGGCAAGGGTCGTGTGCCGCGGATGGTCAGGAGGCCGCAAGTCGCTCGGACCAGAGAAAATTTCGGATTCGCTGTCCAACCCGCGTGGGCTCGCGGTCCTTGATTGGACCCGTGGCCGGTCGATCGACGCACCGCATGGGCTCTCGCGCCACGACCACCCACTTGACCTGATTGGATACGAATCATGCCCAGCTCAACACGACTCTCCGTAACCGTACTTGCCTCCGCCCTCGCGGGCTGGCTCATTCCGGGCCAGGCGCTGTCGCCGAGCGCCCAGACACAGGCGGCCACCAGTCCGTTTCCGATAATCGGCATCACTGCCGCAGAACGGGAGATTCTGAGCCATCAGGAGATCGTCTACCTTGACGATGGGCAGGGTGGGTTGTCCAAGACGCTTCGAATCGCTGGAATCAACGTCCAAGTCGTCGACGGATCGGGAGCGACCCCTGGGACGCCCACCGGCCTCGGAAACCTCATCGTCGGCTACAACGAATTGCGTGGTGGCGGCGACGACCGGACCGGGAGTCACAATCTGGTGGTCGGTCGGAACCACAACTACACCGTGTACGGCGGACTCGTTGCCGGTGACCACAACTCGATCAGCGCCGAGTGGGCGTCCATCAGCGCGGGGGAGAACAACCTTGCCAGCGGCCGTGCATCGGCGGTCAGCGGAGGCACGGGAAATACGGCGAGTGGGGCCCACAGCACAGTCAGTGGCGGCGGTTCGAACATTGCCAGCAACTACTCGAGCGCTGTGAGCGGCGGATACAACAACCTGGCGTCAGGCCAATACTCATCGGTGAGTGGAGGGGCAGCGGGCCTGGCCGGTGCGAACAGCGCGTCCGTGAGCGGCGGGGTCGTCAACCAGGCGCTGGGGGACGGTTCATCGGTCAGCGGCGGCTACGGAAACTCCGCGAGCTCATACGGTACGACCATCTCCGGGGGCCGGGACAATAGCGTTACCAGCTACTTCGCGTCGATCAGCGGCGGGCTCCACAACACTGCAGCTGGCTTTGGCGCCACGGTCGGCGGCGGACGATATAACACATCGGCCGGCGACTACTCCTCAGTGAGCGGAGGCAATTCACGCTCGGCACCCAACATCGACGATTGGCGCGCCGGAACGTCGTTCGAAGACAACTGAGATTACGGTGCCAGGAGATTACGGTGCCAGGATCGAACTCGCACCCATTTGATCCCGGGTCGCCCGTCTCGGGAAGCCTCCGACCTCGCTGACCCGTCCTGACGGGATCAGCTGGCGAGTCGCAGCACGTTCGGCGCTCGCTCCGGGTAGCAGGCGTGCGAGCGCAGTAATCGTCAATGGTTGTTCAGTACGTGCCAGCGTTGGTGCGAGACACGCAAAGTGGGCGCTCACTTGAGATGAGTGAACCAGGATCAAATGGGTGTGAGTTCGATCCTGGCACCGTAGTCCTTACATCTCGTCCAGCATCTTGCGGTAGCGATTCTGCACGCCCTCGTCGGCTTTCTTGACGAGTTTCAGGACACGCTTCATGGTCTTCTTGGCGCTGCGGACATCCCCGCCCAGGTGTTGACCGCGGGCGACGAAGGACAGGTAGTGCGGGTCCTTGTCGTGCACTCGGTCGGATGCCTCGACGGCATATTCGAGGGCCCGTTCGGGATCGCCATCCTCTTTCTCGCGGTCCATTCGCCCGATGATCCGGGCCAGCTGGTACATCGGCGCCGGGTCGTCCTCGTCGGCTTCAGCCGCAGCCTCCAGGTGCGGAATGGCGTCTTCGTATTTCCCCTGCCGCTTGAAACAGTAACCCGTCCAGTAGCTCACCTTGGGCGTGTCGGGAGCGAGGCCCGAAGCGAGCTCGTAGTGCTTGATCGCCTCCACATACTCGCCCTCACGACGCAGATCCGTGGCCAGGATCACGTGGTCATCAGCGCTGGCAGGCTCGAGCTCGATCGCCAGAATGAATGTCGTCCAGCGTTCTTCGAAGGCGTCCCAGTCATCCGGCACGAAGGGTTCAGCTCGATCGCCCTTCTTGCACAGGCGGTCGAAGTAATCGAGGTAGAGCTGCCGGTCGGCCTCGTTCGGTCCCTCGAGGAAGTACTAGGTCAGCCCCCAGGAGGTGGCGTAGTGCAGGTACGGGTGAAGCCCAAGGTAGTCCGCAGGAAAGTCGTTGAAGGCCTCGCGCTCCATGGTCACGAGCTCCTCCGGCGCCAAGTGTCCGCCGAACCTGAGCGCACCGAGCGCCGTCGCCATCCGACCTTTGGTCGCGGCCGCCTTCTCACTCGATGCTCGAAGAGCCTTCTGGAGGAGCAACAGGTCATAGAAGGGTGGGCGCTTCTCGATCACCGTTCCGTCCGCATCCAGGCGCCAGCCCTCGAAGTACTCGGCAAGCCCTTCGTTCGCCCACTTGGGCGCCCAGTCCGCGTAGCGGTTCATGTACTGATGGCTGGTCTCGTGGAAGAGAACCTGCCTCAGATAGGGGTCGTCGGGATCGTGATAGCTGACCACACCGTTGAGCGACGGTGAGAAGTAAGCCGCGGGCGGATCCTCTCCGCGGTGATTCCGGTGGAAGAACTCCACGAAATCCTCGTGTGCCGCGAACAGGCGAATCACGACCTTGTTGCTGGAGCGCGGCTTGAAGCCCAGCTCCTCGTAGAAGCGGGCGAAGTTCTCGCAGTAGTTATCGACACGCGCTGCAACACTCTTCGCGATCTTGGGTTTGACATCCGACTTGATCCGGCACTCCTTGCCACGGGTAGTCAGGTCAACCGGGCCAATGAGCGTGGGAAGCAATGCCGGATTACGGTGCCAGGATCGAACTCGCACCAATTTGATCCTGGTTCAATCGTCTCAAGTACAAGTGAACGCCCGCTTTGCGTGTCTCGCAACAACGCTGGCTACGTACTGAACAATCATTGACGGTTACTGCGCTCGCATGCGTGCTACCCGGAGCGAGCGCCGAACGTGCTGCGACTCGCCAGCTGATCCCGTCAGGACGAGTCTGCGAGTTCGGAGGTTTCCCGAGACGGGCGACCCGCAATCAAATGGGTGCGAGTTCGATCCTGGCACCGTAATCCGAACGTGGCCCATTGCCCGGGTCTACGCACCGGCAATGGCTGCTCATGAATAGACCGGGCTAGACGACGCCATCGGGCGATGCACCGGGACAACACTCCGGGTCGAGATGGATGAACCGGGATCAGGTTGGTGTGAGACTGATCCTGGCACCGTAACCGATCCGTAACCCGATGGACTAGACCCGTTCTCTATCCGGTGCTGGGCCGCGCTGTTACGGTCGCAGCGGTACGTTCAAGCCGTCGGAGAGGTTGAACTGGGCTCCTCCGGCGGCGCCGTCGCGGAACCAGAACTGGACGTTGGTGGGTACGTTCATGGCGCCCAGGGCTTCCAGGGTCGGGGCGTAGCCGGCGGCCCAGTTGACCGTGCGGGTGCCGACTCCGCTTCCGTCGATCTGTATGACCGGTTGGATGCGCTGGGTCAGGCCACCGACGCAGCGCGTGCCGTTGCCGAAGGGCGACGCGATCTGATTCGGGCCGAAGTAGAAGATTCCGAAGGCGCCGGGGGGCGCGTCGTGGCCCATGAAGGTCATGTCCTGGGCGCCGACCGAGGTCGAGCCCGAGAAGCTCATGTAGGAGCCGGCGCCGACCGAGTTCGGGCTCAGGTTGCAGTAGCTCGAGACGTCGCCGACCTCGCTGTAGATGTTCGGCCGGTAGAACTGCATCGTGCAGCGCATGCGCCGGGACTGCTCCTCGGTGAAGCGCTCCATGCACAGGTCGTCGCTGTAGTTCATGTAGTTGTCGTCCGGATCGGGCGAGCTGCACGAGTTCGACGGGTTGGCGCCGCAGCTGAAGTTCGGGCCGTTCTCGCGGTTGGTGTCGCAGATCAGGTCGCCGGTCGAGTAGCAGGCCGAGGTGCCGCAGCCGCCGTCGAAGGTGTGGTACAGACCCAGGTAGTGGCCGACCTCGTGGGTGGTGGTGCGGCCCTTGTTGTAGGGCGGGCCGATCGGCGCGTTCAGGCCGAAGGATGACCAGAGGACGACGACGCGATCGTTCGCCGCGCCCGGGTTACCGGTCTGCGGGAGGAAGGGCACGTAGCCGAGGGCGCCACTGGCCTTGTTGGTGTAGATGTTCAGGTAGCGGTTCGGGTCCCAGTTGAGGGTGTTGTAGTAGCCGCCGCTGTCGTTGAACCAGGTGGTGTTCGCGCTGCGCGTGATGCCGTTGGTCGGCATTCCGCTGGGGTCCTCGGTGGCCAGGTAGAACTCGATCGCCGAATCGAACCCGTTGCCGCCGTTGGTCCCGCCGATGGCGCGGAAATCTTGGTTCAGGATCGCGATCTGCGTCGCCACCTTGGCATCGGTGATGTTGCCCGCACCGCCCGTGCTCGTGATCACGTGCACGACAACCGGGATGCGGCGCAGCACGGTCGGGTCGTAAGCGCTCGACGGATTGGTCGAGTTGGCCGAGCAGTCCGAGGGCGGGGAGATGATGAGCGGATCGCGCTCGGGGGTCTGGCAGCGCAGACCCTGAGCCCTGAAGGTCGGCGAGGCCGTGTAATCAGACCAGGTCTGGAAGGTCTGTCCGTTGATCGTGATGACGCCTTGGGAGGCGGGATCCGAGGGCGCCGCGGCCATAACAGCCGCGCCCCCCAGGAGTGCCAGGGTTTGGAATAGCATGAGAGTGTGCTCCGGGTCGGAGGCCGCGATGACAAGGCTGGGGAATAGCCGGGGATGACTCTTCGATGCTGACCGAGAGCCGGAAGTTCCGACTCTTGGGACAATATCGCGCCACGGTCTATTTTAGGGGGCGTCGCAGAGGGCGGATAGAGCGCAGGGGCCAGACGACCCACGTGGCCCTCCCCCAGAGGCTCTCACGCCGCACCGCACCCCATTCGCGACTGTCCCGCGATACCTCGGAGTTGTCCCCGAGCACAAAACTCTCGTCCGGCGCGAGCGTCAGGGGTTTCCCCAGGCCAAAGCTCCCGCGCTGGGTGTAGTGACGATCGCGCCACACACGCAGGTCGCGCAGGACCAGGTGGCAGCGCTCGCCACCCACGCAGACGCGCTCGCCGGTGCTCAGGCCGAGACCGGCCGTGTCCTTCGGGTGACGGGTGTTGCGCTCGTAGGGAATGCTCCAGAGCGTGGTGTCCGCGATGGACAGGTGCAGCACGTTGTCGATGTTCTCGAAACGCACGCGCGTCCAGCCCTGCGGTTCCAGATCGACGTGACGCTCATCGAGGAGTTCGCTGACGGATCCCGCCCGGCGTGTGAGAGTGACGGCTGCACCATGGCCCTCCATATCGAGTTCGAACGCGACCTCGAACACATCCGCCTCTTCGACAAGCTTGACCCGCAGGCGACCGGCATCGGGAGCCGATCCCGGCTCGAACAGATTGCGAAACGAGAACTCCACCGCCGCATCGCCCACATGGTTGCGACCGTACATGCGTTCGCCATCCTGGCCGAGGTAGCCATCGCGAATGCGCTGGTGCAACCGCAGCAAACCGGTCGCGCGACCGCGTTCGATGTCGCGTGCGTCGAGTTCCCAGCCCCCGAGCTCGCCGTTGTGAGTCCACGGCTGCACGCTCTCCGTGCCGATCGAGAAGTGCTCCTCAAGCCCCTGGATGCGGTCGTCGAAGAGCGCGATGAGGCCCTCGCGTGGGCTGCGGGGCAGGCGCTCGCCATCGATGATCAGGTCGCCACTGCGCGCGACCAGAACGCTCTCGCCGCCCAGCCCGGCGACGCGCTTGACCACGGCCTGGCCAGCGCGCTCGTGCACGACGAGATCACCGCGTCGCGGTGTGGATCGATCGTAGCGCACGAAGACGTACTCGCCGCTGCGCAACGTGGGCAACATGGAGTCGGACGTGATGCGATAGACGTCACCGAGAAACGTCCGCAGGGCGAACACGCCCAGCACGATCAACGCACATGCCCACAGCAGCCGCGTCAGTCTCTTGACCCGCAACGGACCGACCCGAGCTAGCCAGCCGTGCTGGGCAGGAGAGTGCGAGCAACGGCCACGTAAATCGCCGAGCCGCTGATGTCCGAGAGACAGATCAGGAACGGACCGGCGACGATGGCCGGGTCGATTCCGAGCCGACGACAGGCGACCGGTACCAGGCCGCCGAGCATCGCTGCCCATGCGACGGCGACCGCCACGGCAATGCCGACCGCGCCGCCGAGCTGGCCGGGTTCCATCCAGGAGGCGATCAATGCGGTCACCCCGCCGCACAGCAGGCCGATCAAGACGCCGACCTGTATCTCCGCCGTGAGCACCGCGCGTTCACGCTGGGGCTCGACCTCGCCCGTCGCGAAGCCGCGCACCAGGATGGTCGATGACTGGATGCCGACGTTACCGGCGAGGCCGATGATCAGGGGCAGGTAGCGCAGGATGGCGGCACCGGATCCGCTGTCGGCGTCCTGAAACTCACCCAGGATGCGTGCGCTGAGCAAGCCGCCCGCGACGGTGACGGCCATGAGCGGCAGGCGCTGGCGCACGCGCGTGAGGACCGGCAGGCGCGTCTGGAGGATCGGCGCGGTACCGACCAGGCGCATGAAGTCCTCGCTGACCTCGCTCTCGAGGATTTCTTGCGCGTCGTCGAAGGAGATCACGCCCTGCATGACACCCTCGGCGTCGACGACGGCCAGGGTCTGCAGATTGTACTTGGCGATCAGGTTGGCGGCTTCTTCCTGATCCTCCTGGGCATCGACCGTGAACGGGTCGACCATCACCTCGTCGACGGGTGTGTGGATCGAGTGCGTCAGCAGGTCGCGGTCGGAAACGTAGCCGACCGGGCAACCGCGCGCGTCGATGACAAAGACACCCATGTCCTCGTCGGCGTCTTCACCCTCCTTGCGGATGGCCTTGACCAGGTCGCCGACGCGCATCTCGGTCGGCACCATGACGAACTCGGTGGCCATGACACCGCCCGCACTCTCGGCCGGGTAGGCGCTCAGTTCACGCAGTCCGGTGGCCAGCTCGGTCGGGATCGAGTGCAGCACGTCCTCGGCGATGCGGTCGTCCGCCTCGGCCAGCACGTCGACCGCCTCGTCCGAGGGCAGCTCCTCGACCAGCTCCTTCAGGTCCGAGGACGAGAGGCGCGCGATGAGCACGGAACGCAAACCCTCGTCCGCGTAACCAAGCAGTTCGGCGCGTGCCTCCGTGTCGAGCGCACGGAACACGCGCCAGGCATCGTCGGGGTCGGTGTCCTGCAGCCAATCGGCCGCATCCGCCGGGTGGACAGAGGCCAGCAGCTGCGCCGCCTTGTCGAGGGATGCCCCCAGCGCGGCTTTGAAGTCCGGAAGGGAGGGAACGTTTTCGCGCTCAGGCATCGTCCCTCTCAGTCCGCCGATCCGGGCTGTCCCGCGCGTGTGGCGGTCAGCATGTTCGCATGAAGGGCGCGCGCCGCTGGCATCAGATCCGCGCCATGTACAAGGAAACACTGGCTGCGCTCGCGATCTCCGAGGAACGCGCCGACGACGTCGATGTCATGCGCACGCAGGGTCTCGTAAGCCTTGACGCCCACGGCCGTGTCGCTGCCCACGTCACTGCCGACCACAGCCACGACGGCCAGGTCGTGCGCAAGGGTCACGATCGGACCGAGCCGATCGAGCGCACCCGGCATTCCCGGCCCGGGCTCGACGACGGCACTCAGGCGCAGTCCATCGACGGACAGCAGTCCGTGTGACAGACCGAATTCGTCGAGGGTCGAGAACAGACGGCTCGCGAGCTCGCCGCGCTCCTCGGGCGCGTCGACCTGCAGGTCCATGCGCACGACACCGGCCTTGGTGGCGATCGCGACCGGGCCGCGCTGGTCTGCCGGCGCCTCGGTGTCCATGACGAAGACGGTGCCCGGCGCATCCGGTTTGCGCACATCGAGCACACGCACGGCCACGGCCGCGCGCAACGCCGGGGCGACGCTCGCCGGGTGCAGTAGACGCGAGCCGTGGAAGGCGCACTCGGCCGCTTCCAGGTAGGTCAGCCATGGGATGCAGCGCGCATCGGGCACGAGCTCGGGATCCGCGGTCAGGATGCCCGGCACGGGCTTCCAGAACTGGATCTCGCGCGCTGCGAGCGCTTCGGCGAGCACCGACGCGGTCAGGTCAGACCCGTTTCGCCCGAGGGTGGTCAGGTGCCCGTGGGAGTCCCGGGCCAGGAACCCGGTGACGACCGGGATCCCGTGTACGCGATCGATGGCCGACTTGATGTCGGCGCCGATGCCGGCCAGGGGCCGCGCGTGTCCGTGGTTCGAGTCGGTGACGAAGCCCAGATCGAAGGCGTCGACCGGCGTCGCTTCCAGACCGTGGCCGGCCAGGGCGCGCGCCACGATGCGCGCACTGATGCGCTCGCCGAAGGACAGCACCAGGTCCAGGTCGCGCAGGGGCAGCTGTCCCTTTTGAGCGATCTGCTCGAGCAGCTGATGGAGCTGGCGCAGGTGCCGGTCGCAGAGCTCGCCATCCAGCCCGAGCTGGGCCAGGATCGAGCGATGCCGGATGCGCACATCGTGCAGATCGACGCGTCCCGTGGCAGCGGCGCGGGCGGCGTTCTCGAGCAGGTCCGTGACGCCGGCGTGGGCGCTGACCACCAGCACAGGCCGATCGCCCCCACGCTGGGCCACGATGCGGCACGCGCTATCGACGGAAGCACCGTCCCTGAGGGCCGCACCCCCGAACTTGAGCACCACGATCCCGCTCATATCCAGAGCTTATCGCTCCCCGACCCCGAAACTAACCCGCGCGCCAGAAGAAGTGGCCCGAATGGGTCAATCGGGCCCGCGACCCGCTGACGAAGTGGGGGATGCTGGGATGGCACCGGATCACTTCTTCGACGGACTGCGGGGCTGCCAGTCAGACTCTGCCGCGGCGTCCCGCGGCCCGATGCGGCCCACCGCGGCGGCCCGCAGGCGGTCCGGATCGTGCACCTGGCCGCCGCGCAGGACGCACCAGACGTTGCGCGTGTCGGTGATGTCGTCGGTCGGGTCTCCGGCCACGATCGCGAGGTCCGCGAATTTGCCCACCTCCACGCTGCCGAAGTGGTCCCCACGACCCAGTGCCCGGGCGGCGTTGATGGTCGCGGCCTTCAGCGCACTCGCCGGCGGCAGTCCGGCGCGCACGAGCGCGTGCAGCTCGCGGTGGATCCCGAAGGGCGCCAGGAACTCGCCCCAGCTGACATGGTCCGTGCCGACCGTGATCAGGTGCGCGCCACCGGCGTCGTGGAAGGCCTTCACCAGGGCGTGCTTGGCCTCGAAGATGCGCTGGTAGCGGTCCATGGACGCACGCGCCGGGCGCTCCGCAAGCACCGACCGCATGTGCGCCGTGAAGTACTTGCGCTCGTCGTGGAACTGCTCGTACACGAGCGACTCGCGGCTGCCCACGTAGCCAAAGGCCGATAGGGTCACGTCGAAGTAGGTGCCGCGCTCGATAAAGGTGGCGGCGATGGACCGGAAGGCGTCGCTATCGGGCTGGGCCTCGATGAGAGACGCGTAGGCCGAGCGATCCGGCGGGGTCATCGGGCCGCCCAGAAAGTGCTCGATGCGGTCGATGCCCATGGCGATCGCGTCGGCCGTGTTGACGGAATTGCGAAAGCCCGAGTCCAGGTGACCGGTGACACCGATGCCATGCCTGTGCGCCGTCTCCACGAGCAGCTTCAGGTGCGCGGGCGTGATGCCCTTGGCCTTGAAGCACGCGACGCCACGCTTGGCCCACATGCTGATCTCCTTGACCAGGTCCTCGTCACTGATCTCCGCATTCCAGCCGCGCCGCCAGGCGCCGAAGTAAGGGCCCGAGTTCAGGATGCGCGGACCCACGAGCTCGCCCGCGTCGATCCTGGAACGCAGGCTGCGCATCTCCGCCGGATCCACCTCGCCCGCGGTGTACGTCGTAGTAACGCCGTTCGACAGGAACAAGAGCGGCATGGCCACGCGCTCGTCCACGCGCCCTTCCCCGAACAGGTCGACCGCGTAGTGGGCGTGCAGATCGATCAGACCCGGCAGGATCGTGTGGCCGTCGGGAACGTCGACGATCGGCATGCCCTCCAGCTGCTCGTCGGAGCGCGGACCGAGCCCCAGGATCTTGCCGCCCTCGAACCAGATGCCCGGGTTGGGTCGCAGCTCATCGGAGACCGCGTCGAAGAGCTTGCCGCCGCGAACGAAGCCAGACTGTGCGGCGGCGGGCGCGACGAGAGCCGCGAGAGCGACCACCATCAAGGCGGCCCGCGTGGAGAGGTCGAGGTGTCCCATGGGCTGGATTCTACGCTCTGGGCGGCGACTCTCGGCCTTTGGGGGAGCTAGCTTGGCGCAGCTGACACCCGAACAGGTTAGAATGCCCGGTCACCCCCTGCCATCCGACCGAGGAGCATCCGAATGACGAGTGACGCCGGCGCCGAAAACCTGATTTACGACTGGAACGAGCCGTTGCCGGACGTTGCGCGGGTTCAGTTCGACGACGAGACCCTGCGCGACGGCCTGCAGAGCCCCTCGGCGCGGGATCCAAAGCTCGACAAGAAGGTGGAGCTGATCCACCTGATGGACGGCCTGGGCATCGACACGGCGGACATCGGTCTGCCGGGCGCCAGCGATCGGGCGCGCGACACCATCCGCACGCTCGTGAAGGAGATGGCGGACCTGCGCATCACCCCCAACGTGGCCTGCCGCACCCTGAAGAGTGACATCGCTCCCGCCATCGACGTGGCCCAGGAAACGGGCTCTCCGATCGAGATATGCACGTTCATCGGCTCGAGCCAGATCCGGCAGTACGCGGAGAACTGGGAACTCGAGAAGATGCTGAAGCTCACCACCGAGGCGGTCTCCTTCGTGTCCGACGAGGGGCTGCCGGCCATGTTCGTGACCGAGGACACGACGCGCGCCAAGCCCGAGACGGTCAAGGCGCTCTACACGGCCGCCATCGATGCGGGCGCGCGCCGCGTCTGCATCTGCGACACCTGTGGCCATGCGACGCCGGAAGGCACCATGCGCCTGGTCTCCTTCGTCAAGGACATCATCGACGAGCTGGGTGTCGACGTCGGCATCGACTGGCACGGTCACCGCGACCGCGGCCTGGGCCTGATCAACTCCCTGGCCGCCCTGCAGGCCGGCGCCACGCGCCTGCACGCCACCGCTCTCGGAGTCGGTGAGCGCACCGGCAACACGGAGATGGACCTGCTGCTCGTGAACCTGCGCCTCAACGGCACCATCGACAACGACCTCTCCAGGCTGGGCGAGTACGTCGAGCTCGCGAGCAAGTCGATCGGCGTGCCCATTTCGAAGAACTACCCGGTCTTCGGAAAAGACGCGTTCGAGACCTCGACGGGCGTGCATGCGGCCGCGGTCATCAAGGCCTTCAAGAAGGGCGACGCCTGGCTCGCCAACCGGGTCTACTCGGGCGTCCCCGCGGATCTCTTCGGCCTCGAACAGGTCATCGCCGTGGGTCCCATGAGCGGCAAGTCGAACGTCACCTACTTCCTCGAGAAGCGTGGTTTCGAGGCCACCGCCGACCGCGTCGAGAGCGTCCTCGAAGTCGCCAAGCGCACCCCGCGCCAGCTGACCGAGGACGAGGTGCTCGAGGCCGCCGGGGTCTAGCCCGGGGTCGCCCGACCGCGCCCGATAGGCCCGCAACCTGGGCCCCTGGACCTACCCATGGGGGTATTTCCCCTGCGGAGCTGTCCGTAGGCCGACCCACGCCCTCCTGTCCGCCCTGGGCCAGGTCCGATCGCGCCACCCACAGAACCCGTGATTCTGTTAGGGTCGGATGCCCATTTGACCGATATCGTCAGTCCCTAGTTTTATCGAAGTGAGTATCGAAAATGAGTAATCGTTGGCTCCGCCGTGTCGTCGCAATCGGGGGCGCTCTGTCCCTTGCCGCGGCGCCCTCGTTCGCCCAGACGACCCACATCGTCACCTCTTCCGCGATCGAGTTCAGCCCCCAGAACATCGTCATCCAGGAAGGCGACTCGATCATGTGGACGAGCCTGATGGCGGGCAACCACAACGTGGTCGAGACCGACTGCCCGGCCACGACCGGATCGGTCGACAACGGCGGCTTCAGCTCGGGCTTCCCGGGCGCCGTGGACACCTACACCCTTCAGTTCAACGACGCGGGCACGATCTGCTACCTGTGCGAGCCGCACGTCCCCGTCGGGATGTTCGGAACGATCACGGTCCAGGCCGCTGCACCCGTTCCCACCATGGGTGAGTGGGGCCTGGTCACCATGTCCGTGCTGCTGCTCGGATTCGGTGCCTTCCAGCTCAAGCGCCGCAGCAACCTGGCCTCCGCGGTCAACTAGTACGCGCACGCAAGGAGAGCTCGCGAGAGCCTCTCTGATGGCAAACACCGCCGGCCCTGCGCGAGATTCGCGCGGGGCCGGCGTGTTTAATGGACGCCCGGCTCCGGAACGGCCAGTGGCCGCAATGCTCCCACTACTCGCAATCGTCGGGGGTCCCGCTGGCGTCGAGATCCTCGGAGAATGGCGCGGGGAAACTCGCGAGCACAGCCCGCATGACCTCGCGAGCATCCACATGTCGCAGCGCGAGCCCCTCGGCCCCAAGACGAGAGACCAGCGCGTAATAGATGCGGTCGATAGCTGCCAGTCCGTCGAGGACCTGCTCGTTCGAGGTCACGTCAGGCGAAAACGTGTGGGTAACGCTGGCTCCATCACCGGGCACGATCAGGATCTGGTTGATGGAACCGGGCATGGCCCCGGCCGCGGGCCCGTAGGTACGCTTGACGAACCCCGTGTAGACCTCACCGCCGACGGTCGTCGTGATCACCAGGCTGTCCACGGTGCTGGCATCGAAGAGGGTCTGCCCACTGATTTCGAATCTGTCGATCGAACAACCCGTAGCAGCCATGACGAACAGGCCAGGGTACTTGGCCGTGAAGTAGGTGCTGCCCGGGCCAAAGGCTGCCGACGAAATCGGTGTGCCGTTGGTGTAGTCGATCCCGCTCTGAAGGTCCGTGTTGAGCCTGTTTCCGCAGTTGAACAGCAACGACTCGAAGCTGGGTCCCTGGTTGATGCAGGTCCCTACGAGGCCCCCGTAGAACTCCAAGGTGTCCGGGAACAGCCCGGTGATCGCCGCTGCGTTGTTTGCCAGGTTGTCCAGCGCGGCAGGAAGAGAGATCGACAGGTCGCACTCGTCCGGGATGCCGTTCCGGTTGCAGTCGGCGCTGGAGCCAAGCGCTATGTCGCACTCGTCGGGAATGCCATTGAGGTTGCAGTCCTCAGCAAGCCCAAGGCCGAAATCACAGTCGTCGGGCATCCCGTTGAGGTTGCAGTCGACCTCGCATACGTCCGGAACCCCGTCGGAATTGCAATCCGCGCCCGCAGGCCCGACGGAGTAGGTCAGGCGCACGTCGTCTACCTGCCAGCCGCGCACGAAGTTGGAGAATGCGTCGCCGGCATTGAAGCGAAACTGCACGGAGATGGACTGGCCCGCGTACGCGCTGAGATCGAGCGTGCGTGTCTGCCACGAGTGCTGCGGTGTCACCGATACGTGATCGACATAAATGTTGTTGATGGTCACGTCGGCAGCATCGTACGGTTCCTCGCCCTCGCCCTCGTAGGACGAGCAATAGGTCAGCTCGATCAGCTGCGCCCCGGCAGGAAGGGCGATGGGCGGTAACGACATCTCGCCTGCTAGATTGAAGCCAAAGTTATTGAAGCTGCAGTCGTTGTCGTTGCCAAAGTAGGCGTAGCTCAGTCCATCACAGCGCGGGATCGGCGAGCACGCGCCCGTGACGTGCCACTGTCCGGTCGCACTCCAATCAGCCGGTAGCCCGGCCTCGAAGGACTCCGATAGCAGGGTCACGCGTCCAAGATCGCATTCGTCCGGGATGAGGTTGCCGTCGCAGTCCTGGCTCGTGCCGAGGGACAGGTCGGTCCCATCGTCGATGCCATTGCGGTTGCAATCGGGGCCGGCCGGCACCAAGGAGGACGGGGATGCTGTCCCCTGGACTCGGTTCGCCTGCTGCGCAGGCGCTGAAAGAGCGAGAAGGCCTGTCGCGAGTACCGTGCCTGCTACGTGAAGGTGACGAACCATGGCGAACTCCTTGGAGGTCTTGGTTGGCAGCTGGAGCGCTTCATTGTCGTGGGCCGCTAACTGCGCGGCGTACGCATTTCTTGTTTCCATTAGCCCCGGGCCGGGCATGTGGGCTCAGAGGATCTGCCGCGGGTGCCAGGGCTGCTGGCTCCAATTCGTATTTGATGCCCGGCGCGACCTGGGCTCGCCAGGAAAAACCCTCAACGGCCAGCGGGCGACCTCCCATGATAGGCTGCTCGGCATGTTACGGAGCCTGCTGATCGCCCTCGCTGTACTGTTCGCCCATGCCTGCTCGTCGGTGGCAAGCGATTCGCCCACGCGCCTGACCAAGGAAGGAAACGCGTCGATGCACGAGAGCTGCCGCGCAGAGGTCGTTCAGCTACACGCCTTCTTCGAGGCCTGGTTCCTCGGAGAGCTGGAACAGACGGATGAAGCCTTCGAACGCTTTGCCGTAGCCCTTGCGGATGAGTTCGTGATGGTCTCGCCCGGAGGCGTGGCCTTCTCGCGACTCGAGATCCTGGATCGGGTGCGCGGCGCGCACGGTTCCGCCGCCGTGGGGAGCGGGCCCGCCATGAAGGTCTACACCCGCGCCGAACAGGTGCGCACGATCGGCGACGGCCTCTTCCTCGTCACCTACGAGGAGTGGCAGGCCGAGGGTGGCGTGGAACGCGGTCGGATCAGCTCCGCGCTGTTACGTGCAAGGCCCGGAACGCCCAACGGCGTCGAGTGGATCCACCTGCACGAAACCTGGCTGGAGTAACGCCACGGCCCGTGCCGGGTCGACGAACGATGCGCGACGGCCCGCTAGCTGGCCTGGCCTTGGGCGCCGACCTGCGGGACGACCGGTGCCGGCTCGGCGACGGCTGGCTGAGCTGGAACGCGGGGTCCCATGCCAGGCGTGGGCGGTAGGCCGTTCAGGCTGACGTGGTCATTGTTGTACGCACAGGTAAAGCACTTGTGATACAGCGAACGCTGGCGCTTCTGGCAATGCCCTGCGCTCACGATGTGAGCAAAGAGAGCGGGTGTGTGATCCACGCGTGTCGGACACACTCTACTGGGGACGGGTGTTGCCATGTTCTAGCCTCGCAGAAGGGGGACGGGTGAAGACCCTTACGCCAAGGGGTCCCGGGGCTGCGGTCGCCATTGTGTACATCTCCTAACCATCTGTCCAAGCCCAACCTAGGAGCGGGCCAGCGGGCAGCACCAGGCCCAGGCTCAGCTGGCGGAGAGGCCGGCGCCGTCCGGCCCGGAACCACCCAGCGCGGCCCGGATGCGATCCATCGCCTCGCCTGCCGCAGCCGCCCCTCGGTGGCTATCACGACTCAGCTCGACGGCCGCCATTCCGTCGTAACCTACTTCTATCAAAGCGCTTAATGTCGCGGTCAGGTCCAGGTCGCCGCTTCCGAACATGCAGTGCTCGTGAATGCCGTCGGCGATGTCATCCAGGTGAACGTGGACCAGGCGTGGCGCCCACGCGTGGATCACACGCTCGACAGGCAGGTCCCCGGTGACGAGCAGGTGCCCCACATCGAGGCACAGGCCCAGGGCGTCACCCGCCGGCCCGAGCCGCTCCAGCAGTTCCCCGTAGCCGCCCGGGCGCTCGATGAACATGCCGGGCTCGGGCTCGAATGCGATCTGGACTCCACATTCGCGGCCGTGCTCGAGCACCTGAGTGAGCCCGTGACACAACCGCTCCCAGCCGATCGCGCGCGCATCCTCCGCGCCCGGCGAGTCCGGATCATCCGCCACGCAGCCGTCGGGTGCAGCACCACTCCACAGCGAGACCAGCGGCGCCTCGAGCGCGGCCGCCATGTCGATCGAGCGCTTCAGGAAGTCCACGCGTCGGGCACGCGCCTGCGGGTCATCCTCGAGAAGCGTCGGGTAGTGCTTGCGGCGCGCGTCGAGCACGAAACGCGCGCCGGTCTCGATCGACAGGGCCAGGCCGAGATCCTGTGCCCAGGAACGGGTGTCGGCCATCAGACCCCGGTCGAGCTGCAACGGATCGAGCACGCCCACATCGGGGGTGATCGCAACGCCCTCATAGCCCAGGTCCGAAAGCAACCGCAGCGCATCCAGTAACCGGTGGTGCGCCAGGCCGTTCGTGTTGTAGCCGATCGTGAACACTTCTTTGGCGCCCTACTGTTCGTCAGCGGGCGAGATGGGCTTGGTCGGTTCGGACGGTTGTGCACGCTCGACGGACGCGGCCTGGCCCCGCAATTCGTCCTGACGCGCCTTCACCTGCAGCGCTGCGCTGCGCGAAGGCCCGCTCGACACATCGACCTCGATCTCGCGCTTCACGCGCCGCAGCTCGTCTTCGATGCCCGCCTCGCGCCACATCTGGGAGACGGCACGTCGAAAACGCATCACCTGCGCGGCGGCCTTCATGGCCACCTCCGGCAGGCGCCGACCGAATACGAGTAGCGCGCCCACGCCGATGACGATGAGTTCGGTCAGGTCGAAGTTTCCGAGCAGGGCCAGCACGGGCGTATCCTATCAGAAGCCGAGGCGACCGAGCCGGCGCCGGCGCCAGGCCAGCAGGGGCGCGAGGTTGAAGCTGAAGGACGTACCCTCGCCAGCACGGAAGCTGACACGGATCTCGAGCAACACGTCGTGCGCAAACCGGCGCAGGCTGAAGTCGTTGTTGAGCCTGCCGTTGTCGAGGAAGGAGATCGTCTGTCGGCCCTCGACCTCCCACTTGGGAGAGAACCGGTAACGGGCCGCGACGGTGGCCGCCTCGTAGAGCTGCTGCCCAGCGTCATCGAGACCGCGATCGTGGGAAAGCTCGAGCGCGAGGTCCTTCCTGGGCCTGGCTCCGATCGTGGTACGCGAGTAGCTCGTGGTGGACTCCTCGAGATCGAAGCGCAGGTCGTAGAGCAGGACGAAAGGCGTCACGCCGATGTCCGTGTGCAGGTTACCGAGCAGACCCAGCTCGCGCTGGTCGGGCAGGCTGTCCGCGCGGTCGTAGCGCTGGATGCCGAGTAGCTCGAGGTCGAAACGCTTGGAATTTCCGGGCTGCCACCAACGCGAACGCAGCCCGAGCCGCAGCTCCTTGCCGTCGAGCGGACGTTCGCGCTCGCTGAACACGACCGGCTGGCCGCCGGACTCCTCGATCGCGAGGTCTCCCCGGAAACTGGCGCTCGGTGCGAGCGCGTGGATGAAGCCGTCGTCGCGCACCTTCCAGAACGACGCGGACAGCTCGGCCCCGCCGAACAGACCCGCCCGCGCCGGATGATCCGACGAGTCCTCGCCGCGGTCCCATGCCGTGAGTTCGGCGTCGACGAACGGAGTGGCACGAACGCCCGTATCGCCCAGCTCGATGGGCATGGCCAGGCGGTGGGTGTTGTCGACGCGCAGGACCTCGCTATCCCCGAGGCCGTCGTCAAAAATGCTCTCGACCCCGTCGCCAAAGACCTCGGGCTCGGACCGGTCGGATTCCCGCCGGCGCAAGTATTCGACATCCAGCTTCGTGCCCCAGAATACGGGCACGCCCGCAATGTCCGCCACGGGCGTCGAACCCTGATACAGGCCGACCGACGGCAGCTCCTCGACCTGCGTGCGAAAGCCCTCCGAACGCACGCTCGCCGCCGCGTCCAGATAGGTGACTCCGTCGGCCTTGCGCCAGTGCAGGTAGTTGTCGCGCTCCTCGTACTCGAGGAACTCGTTCTCGTAGAACTCCGCCTGCACGCCGGCATCGCTCTGCTTGGTGAAAGCCAGGTCCAGCCACTCGTTGTTCGCGATCGGGTAGCGGCCACGCGCATTGGCCCACTGGCGCAGATCATCCCGATCGGCTTCATCGACACGCACCAGTCCGCGGTCGCTGCCGCCGTCGGGCACGGCCGAAACGTACATGTCGAGCCAGAATTCCTCGTCGCCGTGCCCGCGGCGGCTGCGCTCTCGCAACTGCAGGCCGACACGCGCAAGTGGACCACGGGAACTGAGCCACGCGACCTCGTAGTTCCACTTGCCCTTCACGTTCTTGGAGAATCCCGCAGCCTTGCTGACGGTCTTGCCGACCTTGCCGATGTCGCGCTGGAAGGCCGTCGTGACAGCAGTGCCGAAGCGTGCCGTATTACCAAAGACGAGTCGATCGAAGGTGATCAGCTCCCCGCTGTCGTTCTCGAACCCGACCAGGTCGCCGCCTGGATCCAGAACGGCGCGCCCGATCGGGGGCAAGGGAACCTGGAACCCGCCGCCAAAGAAGAGCCGGTTCTTGCGCGCGGAGATTCGCCAGCTGCCACCCTCTCGCGGCTCGAGCACGAGCTCGCCCGTCTCGATCTGGTAGTGCGGCACCTCGTGATCGCAAGCCGACAGGGATGCGTGCGACGCGCGTAGCGTTCCATCGACCGCCGTGTGCAGCTCCTCGGCGCGCGTCCGCACCCGCTGCACGCGCGTCCCTAGGTGGAGAACGGGCACCACCTCGGCGTTCCGGAGCCAGGCCTGGTTCGCCACCGTGTCGATGAAGATCGCGTCCGCGCGCGCCTCGCGTGCCCCGTTTTCCGTCACCTCGGCTTCGCCTTCGAGGTAGAGCGCGCGCATGAAGCCCGACAGGGACCCGGCATGCAGCTGGCGGAAGATGTTCGGGAGCAGGTCGCGTTCGGGGAGCGGGACCGGCACGGGCCCTTCGGGCATGGAGTTCGGCTCGCCCCACAAGACCTCACGACCCTTCTGGCCCCAGGCCTCGGAGTCGATCCAGAAGACGGCCCAGTCAGCACGCGCGCCCGATGTGCGTGCGGTGTAGACCGGCGCGAGCAGGGCGATCATGGTCTCGTCGCCATCCTGGATCGGGCGCACGGAAGAGAACTCGATCGACCAGTCGCCGTGATCCTCGGAGCTGCGCATGATGCCGCGCTCGCTGGTGACCAGGAAGTTGACGAGGTCGACGTCAATCTGGCGAGACTCCAGCGCGAGACCGAGCACATCCACGCGCGCCGGGCCACCCTCGAGCAGCAGCCGCTCGGGGCTCGCAAGGCAGTAGTTTCCCTGCACCAGCGCGTTGCCCTGATAGTTCGCCCGAAAACCGCCCCACGCCTCGAATCGCTCAACGGACACGACCGGCGCTGCTTCACCGCGCGCCACTGGCGAATCCGAATTGTTGACCAGGAGGCGTAGCATGTCCGCGTCCAGGGTCAGGCCGTAGTCCTCCTGATCGGCGCCCTCGAGGTGCACGCCGCCGGTCAACAGGAGGCCGTCCTGGTCCGCGACGAGCCAGTCCGCGTCCGCACGGGTGAAGCGATTGCGTGTGACCACCGGCAGGCCGAACGGCATCAACTGGGTGTCGACGAAGACGCTGGGCTTCGGTGCGCGCACGCGCTCGGCGTTGAACTCGACCCAATCGGCAGTCAGCTCGTAGGGCAGTTCGCTATCCGGGAAACGGCCCCAGGCCGACACGCGCTGGCCCTCCTCGGCCTCGATCCGACCGGACGCGTCGCGCTCGAGGATGAAGCGCGCGCCCGCCGCTCCGACCTCGATGCCGCCGAAGTACTCGACTTCCACGGATCCGGACGCCACGACGTCAGCGGGCTCGGGTGCGTTACCGCTCTCCACCTCGCTCTCCACCCACGCGCCGCTCAGGCGAACCTCGTCGGCGCTCAGCGTCACGTCGAGGCCGGACTCGCGCAGCGAAGCCCGTCGAACGCCTGTTCCGACGGCCGTGAATGTCGACCCGGTGCGCCGCTCCAGGTTCTCTGTCTCGACCTGCAGCGTGTCGCTCTCGAGCCGGTAGGTGCGCGCCCCGGCCAGGATGGTCGCGCTGACGTCACCGGTCGCGTCGACCTTCTGCGCATGGACTGCGATCTCGCGCGCCTGGAAATTTCCGATGTTGGCGGCCTCGTCGGCGGCCGAGTGCGTCTTGACCGGCGGCGTGATGCGAAAGCGCGCAAGATCCCCCTCACCACCGTGCAGCTCGAAGTCATTCGATCCGAGGACACTGGCGCGCTGTGCCTGACCGGTGCCCAGCGGCGACGAATAGGTCACGCCACCTTCAGCCTCGAGCGTCTGTTGCGCCAGGTCAGCGTCGCGCACAAGCCCCGCTGTCATGCGTAACCCATCGACGCCCGTGGTCACCAGCTCGACCTCACGCGCCAGTACGACGCGCCATGCTTCGCCTTCACCGGCGAGCTCGACACCGTCGGTGGCGGTCATGTCGACCGGTTGCCCGCTGGCGTCCGTTCCGGCGATACGCGTCAATCCGACAGCGCTCGTGCGCACCCGACCGTCGCCCCATATGCGGATCGAGAGCTCATCCGTCACAACATTCCAGAGCGCATCCGTCAGGCGCACGGACTCCAGCGCGCGGAACTGTCCATCGCTCCCGTTCTCATTGATGGTCCCGCTCATCCCGCCCGCGGCCTGCACGACGAGGTCACGGCTCGGAACCCGAAACGAGGACACACCGCGCATGTCGAAGTGCAGCGTACCGAGCCAGTCGACGATGAGCGGTCCCACGCCGTCGCCCTCAACCCTCAGCGCGCCCTCGCCCTGATCCGCAAGGGTCAGCTCCCATTCGGGCGACCCTTCCATTTCGAGCTGAGCGAGCTGGTTGTCCTCGCCGAACGCCAGACGCGCCCGATCTCCAGCGAAACGGTCCGTACCGCGCGTAGCCTCGACCTCGCCCGTCACGATGGCGCGTTCCAGCTGGACCTCGCTCCCTTCGATGCGCGCAAAGAGCTCCGCTTCACGCGCGGTGACCCGTCCGAGCGGATCGGCCTGCAGCCCGATCTCGACACCGTCCGACGCGCGCAGGGTCAGGTGCGTGTCATCGACCCGGTCGATCTGCAAGGGCCCGTTCTCGGGGGTCGAAAACCGGAGCGGCGTGCCTGTGTCCGAGGAGAAATCGAAGCTCCCACCACGCGTGAGCCTGAAGCTTCCACTCAGCCCGTCGAAGACCAGGCCGCGACCGCGCCCCGACAGCCCGACGCCCTCGATGACAACCTCGGTGTCGCCCGCAGTCTCGAAGGCCTCCACGTCGATCCGTCCGATGAGGTGCTCGGCGCTGAAGACAAGCGGAACCAGCGCACCGCCCGTGTGCTGGGTCACCGTCACGTCGAAGAGCTCGACACCACCCTCGTCCGCGAGCCGCATGCCACCGCCCTCGTCGATCCGGATGCGCCCGCGCACCGCAGTCACGGTCATGCGCAAGTCGCCGGTCGCCGGGTCGTAGGTCTCGATCGTCAGATTGTGAGCATCGTAGACCCCACGCCCATCGGGTTCGCGCGGTTGCACATGCCCCGCATTGAACCGATGGCTCCTGGCGCCCGACGCGCCAAAGGCGGTGAAGCTGAGGGGACCCTCGAGCCGCACCCGCACGCCCTCCTGGCCGGCGCCCATGTCGGGGCGCGGTCGAACGCCGGTGTCCTGATCTGGCTGTCCGCCTCCGCCGAGCTCTGGTGCTCCGGCCAGACCGCCCGGCGGGTCCGCCGGTCCGGACTCCGGATCCGACTCCACCGCAACCTCGGGCGCCTGGTCGGCGGCCTCGGGTTCGCTTGCGCCGCGGGACGCACGGTCGATCAGGAGCAAGGCGGCAAACCCCAGCCCGAACACGACGAGGAAGAGTGCGAGCTTCCTCATGAACCAGCAGCGTCGACGATCGCCGACCACTCATCCCTGGCGCGCAGGATGAGCTCGACGACCTCGCGCACGGCACCCTTGCCGCCATGTGCACACGTTACGAGTTGCGCTCGTTGCTTGACCTCGTCGCGCGCATTGGATGGCGCCGCAAAGACAGCCGCACGCGCGGCCAGGCCCAGGTCGGGCAGATCGTCTCCCATCGCAATGGTCTGCGCCATGGGGATTCCGAGGCGCCCCTGCAGGTCTGCGAGCACGCTGGCCTTGGGGCCCACCCCCGCGTGCAGCTCCTCGACACCGAGCTCCGCGGCACGGCGCCGCGTCGCATCGCATCCGCGGCCGGTGATCCAGGTCACGACCACGCCCGCGCGCTGCAACCAGACCAGGCCCTGTCCGTCCTGAACACAGAAGCTCTGCTGTTCGTTCTCACCGACGTACTCGACCCGCCCTTCGGTCAGAACGCCGTCGACATCCAGGGCCAGCAGTCGAGCGCCAGCCAGGCTCTCCACGACATGCGGGTCGAGCTTTCGCAAGAGCTCATCCATACCTCAGATGCTCACGTCCATCAGATCCTGGACGTCGATCAGGCCAATGGGCCGCCCCTCGTCATCGATCACCGGAGCCTGGTCGACGCGGTTCTCGCGCAGCAACCGGTAGGCGTCCACGGCGAGCTGGTCGCCCGACAGGGTCTTCGGGTTGGACCCCATGAAGTCGTCGACGGGGTTGTTGAGTTTCTCCACGCCATCCGTCTCGAGCAGGCGGCGCAGGTCGCCGTCGGTGAAGATGCCGGCCAGCTTTCCGCCTGCATCCACGACCAGCGCTGCGCCCGGCCGACCCGGTGTCTTCGACGTGACGATCAGCACGTTGCTCACGCTCGTCCCGACCGGGACCAGGGGCAACTCAGCGTCCTTGCGCATGACCTCGCCGACGAGGAGCAGCTTGCGGCCCAGACTGCCGGCAGGGTGGTAGCGCGCATAGTCCTCGCGATCGAAGCCGCGCTCGGACAGCACCACCATCGCCAGCGCATCGCCCAGCACGAGCATGGCCGACGTGCTGGCTGTCGGGGCGAGCTTGAGCGGGCAGGCTTCCTCGACCGATCCGATATCGAGAATGCAGTCGGCCAGGCGGCCGAGGGACGAGTCGACCCGTCCGGTGAGCGCGATCACGAAGGACCCGATCTTGCGTACGACCGGCAACAGGCGCGTGATCTCGGCCGTCTCGCCTGAGTTGGAGATTGCCAGAAGCACGTCCTGCGGGCGGATGCGGCCCAGGTCGCCGTGCAGGGCCTCGGCCGGGTGCAGGAAGAACGAGGGCGTGCCGGTGCTGGCCAGGGTGGCGGAGATCTTCTGGCCCACCAGGCCCGCCTTGCCCATGCCGGTCACCACCAGCTGCCCCTCGCAGGCGAGGGCCTGCTCCACGGCGACCGAGAAGTTCTCGTCCAGCCGGCCCTCCAGCTGAGCGATGGTCTCCGCTTCGATCCGGATCACCTCGGCGGCTCCGGCCAGGCGCTGCTTCAACGTCTTCGAATCGTGAGACAAGATCCCGTACTCCCGGACAAGGCCGTCGCGCACGACGGCGTCGACAGTGGCGGTGGGATTCTAGCGCGGAAGCCACCGCATTCTCGCCCAGCCCCCAGAATCCAATCGCGAATCCGCTATCTGTGCTGTGGGCTCCCGTTCGATGGGCGACCCGACCCCCCTCGGGGTGCTATAAGATCCCAATGTTCGCCCGGGCTCCGTGGCCCACCTGACAGAACGACCCGGCAGCCCGACCAATCCTGTGGAGCAACCTGACATCCTTCTAGGCGTCCTCGTGATCGCCTTCCTGGCCCTCTCGCTCGGGGTCCACGAGGCGGCCCACGCATGGACGGCGAACCGCTGCGGCGACCCGACGGCGAAGGAGATGGGGCGGCTGACCCTCAGCCCGTTCGCCCACATCGACCTGTTCATGTCGATCCTGCTGCCCCTGATGCTGTTCCTGTCGGGAGCACCGATCTTCGGGGGCGCCAAACCGGTGCCGGTCAACCCCCACCGCCTGCGGCACCCCCTGCGTGACATGTCCCTGGTGGCCCTTGCAGGGCCGGCGAGCAATGTGCTCCTGGCGGTGCTCTTCATCCTGATCTGGAAGGGTGTGGTCTACAGCGAGCTCTACCCGCCCGAGTCCCTCCTGAGCCAGGTCATGTACAGCTCGATCCGGTTCAACATCCTGCTGGCCGTCTTCAACATGATCCCGATCCCGCCCCTGGATGGCTCCAGGATCATGGCCTACGTGCTGCCCGCGTCCCTGCGCGAGGGTTATGTGCGCATGGAGCGCTTCGGAATGCTGATGGTCATCGGAGTGGTGTTCTTCATTCCGCAGACGCGGATCCTGCTGCTCACCGCCATGAGCGGGATGATGCGCGGACTCGACACCCTGACGGGAGGCGTCTGGTTCGTCGGCTGACCCAAGCCGCTACCAGCAATCATGGTGAGAACGGACTACACGGTACGCCTCCAGGAGGTCTTCCACGGCCCCATGGACCTGCTCATCCACCTCGTGCGCGAGCAGGAGGTCGAGATTCACGAGATCGAGATCCACTCGATCATCGATAGCTACTTCACATACCTTCAGAACCTGAAGGATCTCGACATCGAGGTGGCCGGCGACTTCCTGGTCATGGCCGCGACCCTGATGGCGATCAAGTCGCGCTCGCTGTTGCCGCGTGAAGAGGTCGAGCTCGAGGACGAGCTGGACCCCGAGGACGAGTTGATTCAACGCCTGGTTGAGTACCGGCGCTTCAAGGGCGCGGCGGACGACCTCGAGTTCCGGGCACAGGAGCAGGTGCAGCGCAAGCCGCGCGGCTACACGCACGAGATCCGCGACAACGAACCCGAGCGCACCCTCGACCTGGGCGAGCTGACCGCCTGGGATCTGCTCGCAACGTTCTCGCGCCTGATGCGCGAGACCCTCGCGAACCGCCCCATGCAGGTGGCCGGCGCCCGGCGCCCGCTGCGCTGGTACGTGCGCGAGCTCGGGCGATCCATCCAGGCCCACCGGCGTCAGACATTGAGGTCCCTGGTGACCGGGCTGGAAGATGAGCCCAGCCGTGACGGCATGATCGGGGCCTTCTGCGCCCTGCTCGAGCTGATCCAGATGGGTCTCGTCAGCGCGGTTCAGGACTCGCCTGAGGACGAGATCGAGGTGGTCCTGGCGGGCGATCCAGGTGAAGACCTCGACCTCGTGATCAGCGGATCGCAGCTGATGGACGAGGAGGACCCCGGCACGCCCGAGGGCCTCGAGGAGCCCGCATCGGACCCTGAACCAGAGGATGAGCCCTCCAGGGCTCCCCAGGGCTGATGTCGCGCGCCCCAGGGTCGCGCGCCGGCGAGAATCTTCACCGCGCAGGCTGGACCTGTGCGGACGCGCACCCCATATTTCTTCCCCCCCACGAGCCAGCCACCCGGCGGGCTTGCCCCCCATCGATATTTATCAGGAAAGCGACCCGAGAATGAGCAACGCACTGGACGTCACCGACAGCACCTGGGAATCGAACGTCCTTCAAAGTGAGACGCCCGTCCTGGTCGACTTCTGGGCACCCTGGTGTGGCCCTTGCCGCGCGATGAGCCCGTACATCGACAAGCTGGCGGAAGAGTACGACGGTCGCCTGAAGGTCGTGAAGCTCAACACGCAGGACAACACCGAGGTCTCCGCGCGCTACGGCATCACCTCGATTCCGACGTTCCTCGTGATCAAGAAGGGCGAGGTCGCGACGCAGATCGTCGGCGCGCAGAAGTACGACGCCCTCAAAGAGGCGGTCGACCCGCATCTCTAGCGGCCGCCCGGACCGCTTCAACCTGCGACCGGTATGCGCTTCGTCTTCATGGGCTCTCCGCCGTTCGCGGTGCCGGTTTTAGACCACCTGCTCGCCAGCCGGCACGAATGTGTCGCGCTCGTCACGCGCCCTGACCGCCCGCGCGGTCGCGGGCGCGCGGTGCAGACATCGCCCCTTGTGGAACGCGCACGCGAACACGACATCCCGACGCTGCAGCCCGAGAGCACGCGCGGCGACGATTTCCTCGAGACCGTGACGAAGCTCGCACCGGATGTCTTGATGGTCGCCAGCTACGGCGAGATCCTGCGCACGCCCGTACTGGAGCTCGCGCCCCATGGCGCGTTGAACGTACACGCGTCACTGCTCCCGCGCTGGCGCGGCGCTTCGCCCATCCAGCGCGCGATCCTCGCGGGCGACGCGACCACTGGTGTGTCGGTCCAGCGCATCGTGCTGGCGCTCGACCAGGGTGATGTCCTGCTCGCGCTGGAGACCCCCATCGACGCCGACGAGACCTCGGGCGATCTGTTCGAGCGCCTCGCGGAGCTCGGTGGTGAGGCCGCGGTCGCCAGCCTCGACCGGCTCGAGTCGGGCGATGCGAAGTTCACCCCACAGGACGAAGCGGGCGTCACCCACGCCAAGAAGCTCACGAAGGCTGACGGCTGGATCGACTGGTCGCGGCCCGCGGTCGAACTCGAGCGCTTCGTGCGCGGCATGCACCCCTGGCCGGGGGCACGAACGCGCCTGCCCGACCAGCGCGAGCTGCGTGTCCTCTCGAGCCGTATCGACCCGAACCCGCCCGCTGCCCTCGGCCAGGCAACCCCCGGAACCCTGCTACCCGTCCCCGACCGGCTCTGCCTGGCCACCGGAGACGGCGCTCTCGAACTCGTGCAGGTTCAACCACAGGGCAAGAAGACCATGGATGCGTCCGCCTTCCAGCGCGGCGCCCACCTGCAACCCGGCGACCTTTGGACAGCACCCGATGCCCCGTGAAACCACCTGGCGCATTTTGCGCTCCGCCAGCCCAGCTCCACTCCTCGCGGTCGACCGCTTTGCCGCCGAAGCCAACCTGACCGCCCGCGACCGCGGACTCGTGCGACGCATGGTCGGCACGGAGATCCGCAGGCGCGGCACCCTGCGCGCCGTCGTGCGCCAATTCGCGCGCGGTAAGCCCAAGGCCGACCTGCTCGCGCACCTGCACGTCGGGCTGGTCCAGCTGCTCTTCCTCGACGGCGTCCCGCCCCACGCGGCCGTCTCCGAGACCGTGCGCGCCACCGCGAACACCCTCGGCCTGGCCAAGGCGCGCTACATGAACGGCGTGCTGCGCACCGTACAACGCGCGCTCCTCAACGAGTTGACGGGCGATGCACGACGCGACATCGTCGGACGCGGCCTCAGCTTCGAGGAGCCGATCTTCAAGGATCCCGAAGAGCACCCGTTGCTGTGGGCTGAGGACGCCCTGTCGATGCCCGCCAACCTCATGAAGCGCTGGATCAAGCGCTATGGCCAGGAGGCCGCGTTCGAGCTCGGGCGTGCCGCGATGGGCGAACCGGACATGTCCTTGCGTGTCGTCGGCATCGAGCGCGCGGAGCTCGAGAAGGAACTAGCCGCGCTCGATCTGTCCACGCGCCCTGCCGAGCACCCGGACGTGCTGGTCATCGACCCCGGCCATGCTGAACAGGTAATCGGCAGCGAGAGCTTCAAGGCGGGTCGCTTCACGATCCAGGGCGAGACCGCGCTTCGCGCTGCGGAATTCCTGCAAGCCCAGGCCGGCGAGCGCTTGCTCGACATGTGCGCCGCACCCGGCGGCAAGACGATGGTGCTGGCCGGCTCGGGCGCAAGCGTCGTGGCGACCGACCGCAGCCCGCAACGGCTGGCGCGCATGGCGTCGAATCTCGAGCGCCTCAAGGTGCCCGGAAAGGTGCAGTGTGTAGCCACCGACGGTGTCGGCGGCCTCAACGAGGGCAAGTTCGATGGCGTGCTCGTGGACGTACCCTGTAGCAACACGGGAGTCCTCAGCGCGCGCCCGAACGCGCGCTGGCGCTTCGGTCCCCGCTCGCAGGGCGACCTGACCACCCTGCAGGCACGCCTGCTACAGGAGGCCGCCACGCGCGTGCGCAGCGGCGGACGGCTGGTCTACTCGACCTGCAGCCTGGAGAGCGAGGAGAACGGCCGGCAGATACGCGCCTTCCTCGAGGCCAACCCTGGCTGGACCCTCGAGGAGGAGCGCGAGAACACGCCCGCGGCTCCGGGAGGAGCCGGCCCCATCGACGGCGGCTACGCCGCGCGGCTGCGCGCCACGTGATCCGAGCGCCCGGTCGAACCCGGTGTCGCCTCGGCTGATCGACCTGACTACCATGGGCGCCATGAGTGCCCCGCGACAACCCCGCCCGGCGAAGATCAGCACGGCGCCCCTGTTCATGTTCCTGGGGCTGGTCGCGCTACTCGGCGTGATCCTCGGTCTCGTCGGCAGGATCAACAAGAAGAAGATCGAAGAGGCCGAGGTCACGGCCAAGGAGCAGGTCGCCGTGCAGGAGCGCAAGGCGGCCGTCGACCCGTTCGCGGACTTGCCCCAGGAGGTTGGCATCGGAGCCGGAGCGCGCGGCAGTCGCTGGGCCACCGCGCTGGCGCGCGATCCGGACCCCACCGGCCTGGAAGCCGACGAGGTCTGGCAGCTCGCCCTCGACCAGGCCGACGCGGCCTGGGTGCTCTCCGATCGGGCGCGCCGGGCCATGGTCGCCGAGGACCAGGCGAAGCTAGAGACCAGTAGCCGCGAAGCGCGTCTCGCGTTTCAGAAGGCGCTGGATGGCAGTGAAGATTGGCTCGCTGCCATGCTCCGTGAGCACGGAGATCGGGACGACCAGGTGCGCAAGGTGATACGCACGCGAGCCACCTGGACCGAGCAGATGCAGCACCTGCGCAAGTCCGTGAGACATTGAGCGCCGCAGCACGACGCGCCCTCGTCAGCGGCGCTTCATCGGGCATTGGCGAGGCCACCGCACGCCTGCTCGCTCGTTCCGGCTATCGCGTCGCCCTGCTGGCGCGCCGCACCGAAGCCCTGGAACGGGTCGCGTCCGAGATCGAGCAGGGAGGTGGTGAGCCGCCGCTGATCCTACCCTGCGATCTCACCGACAACGCGCAGGTCGAACGATCCCTCGAACGGCTGGGCGAGGAGTTCGGGGGCCTCGACCTGCTCGTCAACAACGCCGGCATCGGCTACCGGGCGCGGGTCGAGGAGCTCGAACGCACCAACCTGCGGCGCGTCTTCGACACCAACGTCCTGGGCCTGTTGTGGATGTGCAAGTCGGCCTTGCCGCACCTGCGCAAGGGACACCGGCCGGTGGTCGTGAACATCGCCTCGGTCGTGGGCCGGCGCGGGATTCCGGGACAGGCCGCGTACGCTGCGAGCAAGGCGGCCGTGTGCTCGATCGGCGAGGCGCTGCGCCTGGAATGGGCCGTGGACGGTATCCGGATAGCGACGCTCAACCCGGCCCTGACCGCGACCGGCTTCTTCGAGGCCCAGCAGAATCCAGCCGGGCTCAGCGACCCGGACACGTCGGAAGCCACGCCCAGTATTGACGTGGCGCAGCATGTCCTTCAGCTCGACCGCAATCCGGAACCCGAGCGCTGCTTGCGCTGGAAGTGGCGACTTCTGGCCGTGCTCTCGGTGCTACGGCCGCGGCTGGCCGATCGCCTGCTCGCGAACCGGCTCGGGGGAGACTGGACGCCACCACAGGCCTGAGCCTGCGCGGACCTCAGGACCCGAATTTGGGCATCGGGGGCAGGTCGAGGCCGCCCGCGCCGGGGTTGGCCTTCTCTGCTGGCCCGGCAGTGGCCTTCTCGTCGGACGGCTTCGAGCCCGGCTCATCGTCTTGATCCGTCTCGTCCGGTTCGATCGTGGTGAACTCGAGGTTTGAGACCTCCGCGAGCTCCTTCTCGAGATCCTCGCCGAGCGCCTTCTCCAGGTCCCCCGTCAGCTCGTCGGTGAGTTCGCTCTCGGTGTCCGCCTCGCTGGGTTGGCCATCGGGGCCCATGTCCATCAGCACGGCGGCGTCAGCGTCATCGAAGATGGAGGTCCAGCTGCTCTCCTTCTCCTTGCGTACGGTCGCGGCCGCTTCTTCGAAGTTCTCCTCGACCCAGCGACGGTTGCCCTCGACCGTACCCACGACGGGCAGCAGCATCAGGTCCGTTTCCGAGGCCAGGACGCCGAGAACATCCGCCGGGACCAGGGCCGGCATGCAGACCGTCAACACCTGGCCGTACGTCCACAGGGGCACCAGCGCAAATTCGGCCAGGAAGGCTGTGTTGAGGCCCTCGCAAGCGTCCGGATCGGGTTCCGCGACGTCGACCGGCAGGAAGGGCAGATTGAAGATCTCGCAAACGACGCGTGAAAGCTCCCAGTCTCCGACCAGGTTGGCGGTGACCAGTGCCTCGGCGAAGGGAGTCCCCCCATCGCGGCTCTGCTCCAAGAGCTCACGGATAGCCTCCAGCTCGGCCATGCCACGCTCATGGAGGACCTCCGCTAGTCGTCCGTTATCAAGCCGTTGGTTGTGCTTCAAGAGGTCCCGAATCTGGATCGAATGCCCTCGATCGTGGTTGAGGGCTGAATGGGTACGCTCGCTCTATCGACCGATGCGAGAGGCCACTGGAGCCCGGCGCGGTCCCAAATGACGCAAATCTGGATCGTGGGCCCTGAGAGCCCCTCCAGAGACTGTCCGGAGGCTCTCAGATGTCGAGGTTCGTGACTTCCAGCGCGTGTTGCTGGATGTACTCCCGGCGTGCCTCGACCCCATCGCTCATGAGGATGGTGAAGATCTCGTCCGCAGCGATCATGTCCTCCAGCTTCACCCGGTAGAGGGTGCGCTTCTCGGGGTCCATGGTGGATTCCCACAACTGGTCGGCGTTCATCTCGCCGAGACCCTTGTAGCGCTGAAGGTCGACCTGGGTCTGAGCACTCTTCTGGACGATGCTGGCCAGGCCCATGAGGGTCGAGCACTCGATGTCCGCCTTGCCGCCGCGCACCAGCCAGTCGCCTCCACCCTGGAACATCAGCCCACGCTCTTCCAGCGCCTTGCACGCCCGTGTCATCTCCTCGACGTGGATCAGGTGCGAGGTGCACGCATGCGCATCGCGCCGGGAGACCTGGCTGTCCGTGCCCTGGTAGACGTGATAGTCACCAGCCGCAGTGGCCTTCTGCAACTCGATGAAGTTCTCCAACTCCTCGAGCGAGTCAAAGAAGTGCTGTTCCTTGCCGATCTGTGCCCACTGTTGCGGGAGACTCTGACCGTTCCAGCGACTGAGGAAGTCAGCGGTGTCCATGCGTGCCCAGATGGGTGCCGCACTGTTGATGAGTTCCTTGAGCTTCTCCAGATCTGCACACACGGCCTTGAGCTCCGGACCCTCGAACTCGCGCTTCGCATTGCGATCCTCGATCACCACGGAACCGATGCCGCGCTCGATCATGAGCCGACTCAGTGCCGCTTCATCGGTGATGTAGGTCGACTGTTTCCCGAAGGTCACCTTGTACAGCGGCGGCTGAGCGACGTAGAGCCGGCCCTGCAAGATCAGCTCGGGCATCTGACGGAAGAAGAACGTCAAGAGCAGCGTACGGATGTGGGACCCGTCCACATCGGCGTCCGTCATGATGATCGTCTTGCCGTAGCGTAGCTTGTCGATATTGAACTCGGTGCTGATCCCGCATCCGAGCGCCGAGATGATGAGCTGGATCTCGACGTGCCCGAGCATCTTGTCGAGGCGCGCCTTCTCGACGTTCAGGATCTTACCCTTGATCGGCAGGATGGCCTGGTAACGGCGGTCACGCCCCATCTTCGCGGGGCCACCGGCCGAATCACCTTCGACGATGTAGAGTTCGGTCTCGTCCAGATTGGAACTCTGACAGTCCGCCAGCTTGCCGGGCAGGTTGCCACTCGCCAGCGCTGACTTGCGGCGCACCAGGTCGCGCGCCTTGCGCGCTGCATCGCGAGCTTGTTGCGCTCGGATGGCCTTGTTGACGATCGCTTTTGCGGCGGCGTTGTTCTCTTCCAGGTAAGTCGAGAGCATTTCACCGACGACCGAGTCGACGATACCCTGGGCCTCTCGGTTACCGAGCTTGTCCTTCGTCTGACCCTCGAACTGCGGGTCGGGCACCTTGATCGAGAGGACGGCGGTCAATCCCTCTCGGAAGTCGTCGCCCGATGGCGCCTTGTCGGAGTCCTTGAGCAGCTTCTCTGCCTTGGCGTAGGTATTGAGCGTGCGCGTCAACGCTGTCTTGAGGCCGGACAGGTGGGTTCCACCACCATGCGTGTTGATGTTGTTGACGAACGTGTAGATCGTCTCCTGGTAACCGTCCGTGTACTGCAGCGCCAGCTCGACCTCGTACTCGGCCTCCGGATTGTCCGCCGAGTACGCGTTCTTCTGCAGGTGGACGACGTCGGAATGCAGCGGTGTGCGATTCTTGTTCAGGTTGCTGACGAAGGTCAACAGACCATCGGGGAAGCTATAGACCTCCTTCGCGCCAGTCCGTTCGTCATTACACTCGAGCATGAGTCCACGGGTACCCATGAGGTAGGCCGTCTCACGCAACCGCTTCTGCACGATCTCGAACAGTACCTCGACGGTCGAGAAGATCTCGGCATCCGGCTTGAAGATGATCGTCGTACCCGTGTGTTCGGTTTCTCCGACGACTTCGAGTTCCTTGGCTCGATCACCACGTGCGAAGGACATGCGATAGAGCTTGCCCTCCTTGTGGACCTCGACGATCAGCCACTCGGAAAGCGCGTTCACGCAGGAAACACCCACGCCGTGCAGACCACCCGAGACCTTGTAGGCCTCGTGGTCGAACTTGCCGCCGGCGTGGATCTTGGTGAGAACGACCTCTACAGCCGGTATGCCCTCGGTCGGGTGCACCCCGACCGGGATCCCGCGCCCGTCGTCCTCGACCTTGATCGAGCCGTCCTCGCGCAATGTCACACGACAGAACGTCGCGTGACCCGCCAGTGCCTCATCGACCGAGTTGTCGACCACTTCCCAGATCAGGTGGTGTAGCCCGCGCTCATCGGTGTCGCCGATGTACATCGCGGGCCGCATGCGCACTGCCTCGAGACCTTCGAGGACCGTGATCGATTCAGCCCCGTACGTGGGGCTCTTTGATTCTTCTGCCATCACTATTGTTTCAGCTTGAAATCGATGCGTCGGACTCGACTCGAGCCCAGTTGCCGATTGACGAGCCGTCGTAGCTGCTCGCCCTTGAAGTTTGCCAGTTCATGAAAGTGCGCTGCCGACTCGACCTCGACGGTCAATATTGCCATCCGGAATCGGACGGGTTTCGCGCGCGTTGAGAGTGCTTCACCTGCGGAGTCCGTCCAGGCCTGAAAGACCGCCAGGTCACCTACCTTGCGATCGAGCCCGCTCGTGCGCATGTAGGTCGACAGGGCCTCGCCCATCGACGCCATCCCCCCGCGCTTGACGTCCTTCAGTGGGTCCAATTGTCAGACGTTGATCGTGATGGGCATCACGATGTAGATGTAGTTTTCGCCCAGGCAGAACTTGCCCGGACTTGTCTTGTCGTTGAATTCGAGCCGAATGTGGTCCGTCTCGCAGTTCTTGAGTCCCTCGATTACGTAGTCCGGGTTGAAGGCGATCTCGGCCTCTCCGCCGCTGAAGTCCACCTCCATGTGGGCTGTCGCTTCACCACGTCCGACGGACTGTCCGAAGAGCTCGAGCTCGTTCTTCTTGAGCTTGATCTTGACCCCACGTGCCTCGTCGCCGGTCACGTTAGCGACCAGCCGTAGCTTCTTGGAGAGCAGGGCGCAGTCGGCTTCCATGACGTTCGTGGCCTCCGTGGGAACCACCGCTGCGTAGCGCGGGAACTCGCCCTCGATCAGACGCGCGAAGATCTCAGCATGCTGGGTCTTCAGCCCGACCTGGTTCTCTCCGAAGCTCAGCTTGATCTGCTCGAGGGGATCCGCGATGACCCGACAGAAGAGCTGCATGCCCTTGGTCGGAACAACGATCGGATCCATCTTGAGATCGGGCGCATCGACGGGGGTGGTCGAGAGTGCCAGGCGCCGGCCGTCGGTGGCCACCAGCTTGAGCACATCGTTCTCGATCTCGGTCAACACACCGTGCATCGCGAAGCGCCCGGGCTCCCGGGCCGCGGCGAATGCCGTCTGGTTGATCAGCCGCGTGAAGGTTCCACCCTGAAGTGAGACCGAACCCTTCGCGTCGAAGTGCTCGATCACCGGAAATTCGTCCGCGTCGATCGTGACAAGCTCGCATTCGTCCGCGCCGCTGGTGATCGTGCAGGTCTGTCCCGTGGTCTCGAGCGTCACGCTCTCGCCCGACAGGTCACGTACGAAGTCGAGCGTGACCCGAGCCGGTATGACCGTCGTGCCAGGGTCGATGACCTTGACGTCGGGGATGCGGTATCGGATCGATACCTCAAGGTCCGTGCCCAGAAGTTCGAGGCCATCGTCGGTTGCAACGATGCACACGTTCTCAAGTGCAGGCTTCGCAGCCTTGGACGGGACGACGTTGTTCGCGATGGCCAGGGCTTCGCGCAATTTGTCTCGGTCACAGACGACCTTCATCGGCAATGCTCTCGGTGGTTAGCAGGAAGGTGGGAGGTGGCGTGATCCGGATCTGTCGCTCCCCCTCTGAAAGAAGATAGAAAATCAGTCATCTTCTTAAGGGGTGCCACAGAATGTGAATAACGGGCCCGGTGCGTGCGTAACAGCCTATCAAAAAGGGCTTTGCGTTGATAGGTGAGGTGTGAGCTAAAGAGCCCATGCTGTGGATAACTGGAAGATAACAGAGAGCCTGTCCACGCCCATCCCGGGCCGTTCAGGAAGAGGCCTCGAGCGTCCCCGGGCGTCCCCCTTTGTCCACGACCAGTCCACGGAATACTCCCGACGGGTTCCGGACCGGGTCCACAGGTTACCGGGGTCTTTTCCACAGGCCTTTCCACGTGGGTGGACTCCCCGGAAAGGGCGCGGGGCGTGGCATCGGGGGCGCTTGAGAGCTCCTCTGACGCGCGCGAGTGCCCAGACGGTCGACAGACCAGCCCGCCCGAGGACGGGGCGGCAGACCGGCCCGTCAGGGGCGCACCGAGCGCTCCGCGCCTGCCCGTGCGGGTGGGCTCCGCCGTCCGGCGACCTCGATGGGTCAACATCCAGCTAGTTGGCGGGCGTTTCGAGGCTGGCCAGCAGGTTCTGGAGCAACTCCAGAAGGGAGCTGTCCTTCGCGGACAACTTCTCGATCTTGTCGATCGCGTACAGCACGGTCGAGTGATCGCGGCCCCCGAAATGGCCACCGATCTCGCCCAGCGAGAGCGTCGTGATACGCCGTGCCAGGTGCATGGCGATCTGCCTCGGGAACACGATGCTGCTGGTGCGGCTCTTGGACTGCAGGTCGACCAGCTTCACGTGGAAGTGGTCCGTGACGACGCGCACGATGTCGTCCATGGTGGGCTGTCCGCAGCGCTGGACGAAGATGTCGCGCAGTGCGACACGCGCCAGGTCCACGGTGATCGGCTGCTTGGTCAGGCTGGCGTAGCCGATCAGGCGTGTCACGGCCCCCTCGAGCTCGCGCACATTCGACTGGATGCGCTCGGCGACCAGCTTGGCGACGTCGTTGGGCACCTCGTGCCCACGTACCAGCCCCTTGCGCATCACGATCGCCATGCGAGTCTCGAAGCAGGGCTTCTCGACCTCGGTGACCATGCCCCACTTGAAGCGCGACACGAGCCGCTCCTGGAGTGTCGGGATCTCGACCGGCGGGCTGTCAGAGGACAGCACGATCATCTTGCCGGCGTTGTAGAGCGTATTGAAGGTGTGGAAGAACTCCTCCTGCGTGCGCTCCTTGTTGGCCAGCAGGTGCACGTCGTCAACCACGAGTACATCGACGTTGCGGTACTTGTTGCGGAACTCCATCAAGTTGCCGTCCTGCAGCGCGTGGATGAAGTGGTTGACGAAGGTCTCGCAGGACAGGTAGAGGATGCGCGAGTCCGGCCAGCCCTCGAGGATCGAGAAGCAGATGGACTGCAGCAGGTGGGTCTTGCCCAGCCCGACCGGTCCGTGCAGGAAGAACGGGTTGTAGGTGCCGGGCGATTCGCTCGCGCCCATGGCCGCTGCATGCGCAAAGCGGTTGCAGGGTCCGACGACGAAGTTGTCGAAGGTGTACTGGTCGTTGAGGACGAAGTCGGAGTTGTCGAGCACGCCGCCGATGCGCGCGGGCGAGCGCTGGGCCGCGCCGCGCGCGGCGACCGGGAAGGCAACGTCGGATGACCGGGATCGACCCTTGGACGTGTAGCCAGTCTTGCCCGCCTTGGTGTTCGGAGCCCTGCCCCGCGCCGCGGTCGCAGCGTCATCGGCCGGGACCGGATTCGGGGTGGCGGCGCGCAGGGGCTGGTCGGCGGGCACGGTCAGCTCGGCGTCGACAGCCAGGTCGAGTCGAACGCCGTTGCCAAAGAGGGTGCGCGCGGACTCTTCGAGGATGCCGCGGTAGTGGGTCTCGAGCCAGGAGAGCGCGAAACCGTTCTGCACGGAAAGGACCACGTGGTCGGCGCTGACCTGCGTCAACGCGGCGCGCCGGAACCAGGTCTCGAATTGCTCGGGCCGGATGCGCATCAGGACAGCCTCCTGGAACGCAGCCCAGAGCTGGGCCGGTTCGGCCTGCTCGCTGGCCGACAGACCGACCGGTTCACCGGGGTCGGACTTCTCGGTACACGTGCCAGTCGTGGCGTAATCCGTGTGGGCTGCGGCGCCAGAGCCACTCGTGTGCCCGGCAGCCGGTTCGCTCGTCGGTCCGTGTGCATCGATCATCAAGCACCCCTCCCTCTGTAGAGACAACGCAAGCCTGTTCCGGGGGGAGAACAAACAGCGGACTCACCGAATAAACGCCCGTTGCGGGCGGCGCGAACTATTCCCAGCAAAGAGGCAGTGACCAGGGTGCGGCGGTCGCAAAAAAAGCGGAAGCAACGGACCTCAAAAATTCCGTGCTCCGGGACCCGCGGTTGAAGCTACGAGGGACGTTGGTTCGAGTCATCGATCGTTCCATGGTGTCGCTCGTCATCGCCTGTGTTTCGTCGGGATTCCCTGTCGACTGCGGGCGCATTAGAGCGCACGGTCGACGATCGTCAACGACCGGCCGCGAACTTCTTCACGTGTTCTCCACGAGGCGACGCGCCGGGGAGACTTAGGCTCGTTCCGAAAAGATTCTGCCCAGAATCTCCACTGCGCGCTCGACGTCGGGCAATTCCGTGGTCCGACCTACCGAGAGTCGCAACGCCGAACGAGCGCGCTCGCGTGACAGGCCCATTGCGAGCAACACGTGCGAGGGTTCGAGCGAGCCGCTCGCGCACGCTGAGCCAGCGCTCACCTCGAGGCCGGCCATGTCGAGGCGCGCGATGAGCACCCGCCCGTCGATGTCGGGGACGGCGAGCGCGAGCGTGTTGGGGAGCCGCTCCGCCGAGTCGATTTCGGGGCCGAGCAAGCAAGCGCCCGGTAACGCGGCATGAAGTTCCTCCCACATGAACGTGGTCAACGCGCGCGTGCGCTGCGCGTACCCCTGCTGCTCATCCACGGCGCGCTCGATGGCGACCGACGTAGCGACGATCGCGGGCACATTCTCGGTTCCGGAACGTTGCTCGCTCTCCTGGCCGCCCCCGTGGATAACCCCGTCGAGGGGCGTACCAGCGCGCCTCACAAGCACCCCACAACCCAGGGGGCCACCGACCTTGTGGGCCGATAGGGAGGCCAGATCCACGCCCCAGCCCTCCAGATCGAGGGGGATGCGGCCGAGGGCCTGGATTGCGTCGGTGTGGAAAACTGGTCGAGAACTGGCGGGCAAGGCGCGGACAAGTGCGCCGATCCGGTGGAGGGGTGTCAGCATCCCGACCTCGTTGTTCGCGGCCATGACCGAGAGCAGTGCGCTCTGGCCTGACTGGAGCGCTCGTTCCACCTCGGACAGCTCGATCGCGCCGCGCTCGTCGACCGGAATCGTGATCACCTCGTGGCCGCGCCGCGCGAGCTCGGCGGCGGGGGCCAGGATCGATGAGTGCTCGCACGCGGTGACGATCAGGGAGCTTCCACGGCCGCTGGGGGCGCCTGCGCGCCGCTGCTGCGCGGCCACGCAGCCGAAGAGCGCGAGGTTGTTGGCCTCCGTGCCCCCGGACGTGAACACCACCGCGTCATCCGGTACACCCAGGGCGCCCGCCGTGCGCTCACGCGCATCGTCGAGCATGGCCCGCGCGAGCTGTCCGGACGTGTGCGCGCTCGAGGCGTTGCCGCCCAGGCGCGCGACCGTGTCCTGAAAGGCCTCCCACGCCTCGGGCCGCATGGGGGTCGTGGCGTTGTGGTCCAGGTAGACCCTGGTGCGCTCAGTCATGGCACACGGGCTCTCGGTCCAGTACCGAGGCGTACAGGTCCTCGTAGCGGCGCACGACCTTGCGGCGGTCGAAGCGCTCCACCGCGGACCGGCGACCCGCCAGCCCCATCTCACGCGCCCGTGCGGGGTCGGTCAGCAGGGCGCGCGCGTTCGCCGCAAAGCGCTCCATGTCGTCGGGGTCGGACAGCAGCCCGTCGACACCATCCGTGACCACCTCGGCCACCCCTCCGACGCGGGTCGCGACGACAGGTGTGCCACAGGCCAGGGATTCGAGGGCCGAGAGTCCGAACGATTCCTCGGAGCTGGTCAACAGGTAGACCGTCGCGGGTACAAGCAGTTGGGGTAGAGCGTCGCGCAGCCCCAAGAACTTGACGCGGTGGCAGATGCTGAGCTCGCGCGCGATCTCCTGACAGCGTGCGCGGTCGGGACCATCGCCGACCAGGGTCAGGTGGGCGTCGGTGCCGCGTGTCGCCAGCTCGAAGGCCTGGACCAGCCAGGGCGTGCGCTTGACCGGGCGGAAGTTGCTCACGTGTACCGCCGAGGGTCGGTGTGCGCCGCGCTTCGCGTCGGGCTCGACGTCCGGGGAGAAGCGCTCCAGGTCCACGAAGTTCGGGATAACCTGGATGCTACATGGGGTGCTGTTGATGCAGAACCGGTCGCGCGTGGCCGCCGCCAGGGACTCGGACACGGCGGTCACCGCGTCGCTCGCATTCAGCACGTGCTCCGTCAGGGGCGCGTAGGACGGGTCATTCCCGATCAGCGTGATGTCCGTCCCGTGCAGGGTCACCACGACCCGCGGCGGAAGCCTGTCCGGGTAGCTTCGGGCGGCTTCCCGCGCGAGGAAGGCGCTGACCGCGTGCGGCACGGCATAGTGGGCATGCACGATGTCCAGGCCCGTATGGCGATGGACGTCCAGGATGCTCGACGTGATCGCCAGGTCGTGTGGCGTGGCCGCGAACAGGGGATAGGGAATTCCCTGAGCCACGTGCACCTCGACCGGCCCGGGCGAACGCGCCAGGCGCGGCGGGACGTCGTAGGAGAAGAGATGGAGCTCATGGCCGTTGCTGGCCAGGCTGAGGGCCAGCTCGCTGGCGACCACGCCGGATCCACCGTAGGTCGGGTGGCAGACGACACCGATCTTCAGCTTTTGGTCCATCGTTCGCCTTCAGCTCAGTCCCCGGGGCGCCATGCCTCAGTCGGGGTACGGGGCCTCGCTGCTGGTGGCCGGTAGCGCTTCGGTCTCGGGCGCCTCGGCTGCAGGTGCTTCGGCTGCAGGTGCTTCGGCCACAGGTGCCTTGGGCCGCGGAACCTCGACGGTCGGGAGTTCCTCGACGGCCGCGGGAGCCTCTGTGTGGGGTTCCGAGGCGATGAGCTCGGTCGCGAGGGCGGCGTAGTCGCGCGCCCCGTTGGACTCGGGGGCGTACTCGAAGATCGTCTGGCCGTAGCTCGGGGACTCCGCCAGCTTGACGTTCGTGCGGATCGACGACCGGAAGACCTGGCTTCCGAAGTACTTGCGGATCTCACCCAGGACCTCCCGGGCCAGCCTCAGGCGGCCGTCGTAGAGGCAGGGCAGGATGCCGGTGACGCGCAGGTCCGGATTCATGCGCTTCTGAAGCAGCTTCACGATCTCCATCAGCTTGCTCATGCCCTGCAGGGCGAAGAACTCCGTCTGGAGCGTGATGATGACCTCGGTCGATGCCGCCAGGGCGTTGATCGCCAGCAGGCCCAGGCTCGGCGGGCAGTCGAAGATCAGGTAGTCGGCAGGCGGCTGGCCGTCGGCGGCGAGTGCCGCGTTGACCCAGGCCTCGATCGCCTGCTTGAGGATCGTCTCGCGCCCCATGGCGCTGACGAGCTCGAGCTCGGCGCCGGACAGGTCGATGTGGCTGGGGACCAGCTGCAGGCCGTCGGTGCCCGTCACCAGCAGGGTCTCCGCAAGGGTCGTGTCCCCCGACAGGATCGAGTAGGTCGACGGTTGGTCCTCACCCGGCTCGAACCCGAGGTACAGGGTCAGGTTGGCCTGGGGGTCGACGTCGACGATCACGACCTTGCGACCCTGGCGTGCCAGCGCGGCGCCGAGGTTGGCCGTGGTCGTCGTCTTACCGACGCCACCCTTCTGATTGATGATCGCTATTCGACGCATTCAGCCGTTCCAGTAGGCCCCGTCGAGTGCCGGAGCAGCCGCTTTGGCGGGAGGCCGCCACCTTAACCCGACGGATTGGCGAACACGCACCCGAAACGCCGCAACCGCCGTCAGGGCGCCAGAATTCGGGTGCGTGCACGCGGAGAGCGCGGCCCGTGGGAGGTGCGCAGTCGGGTCAACCGGGGATCAGCGGGTCCGACATGGGCAATGGGCCGATGTGGAGTAGAGGTTCTCCATAAGTGGCCCCTATCTTCTCTCCAAAGTAGCGCGCCTTGCTCTCGATGCGCTGCAGGATATCGGCTCCGAAGAGGAAGTGCTCGCCCTTGTCCTGGTCATCCGCAGGCGCGAGTTGCGTACCGTAACACCCCACGACGGCCAGCTTCTTCTCCCAGACGTCGCCCACGTCGACCACGAAGGTCGGCGTGAAGTCGATGTGGCTCATGAAGTGGTAGAGGCGCGCGGGTCGGAAGCCGGGCGGCCCGCCCGCCAGGGTTGCGGCGCGCATCAGCCCGGCCAGGTACCAGGCCTGGCGCACGACCTCGCCCGTGGCGCAGTGATCTGGATGCAGGTCGTCGCTGTGGTGGGTGATCACCACGTCGGGTCGCGTCTCGCGCAGGATCCGCGCCAGGTCCTCGCGCAGGCCGACGCTCGCCTGCACGCGGCTGTCGGGCTGGTCCATGTTGTGGCGCCAGGCCAGGCCCATGAGTTCGCTGGCCGCCGCCGTTTCGCGGTCACGATCCTCGATCGTTCCGCGCGAACCCATCTCGCCGCGGGTCATGTCGACCACGCCCACCTTCCCGCCCGCGCGGGTGGCGCGCAGGATCGTGCCGCCGACCGAAATCTCGGCGTCGTCGGGATGTGCGCCGATCACGAGCAGGTCAAGTTTCATCGGTCTGCCCTTCCGGAGCATGCATCTGGATCGCGAGGTGTTCGCTGGAGAGCGCCGGCCAGTCCGCGTAAAGGGCGTCGACCCAGGCCTTGCCGAAGCGTGCCGTGAACTGCAACGGGCCGAGCACGCGCTCCTGGGGCAGGCCGCGCGGCATGAGCATGCCCGTGAGCCGGCGCGTGTGGCGCTTGCCCTTGCCGGTCGAGTTCGCGTGCACACGCTCCGCCTTGGAGGCGATCTTCTCGACCAGCGCTCGGATCTGGTTCGCGGTCCGGCCCAGGTTCGATCCCAGGCCGTGGTCGAGCTTGGTGAGTTCCTGGCGGTGGCTCGCGATCTCCGTCGCCGCCCGCTCCGCGCTGGCGCGCAGTGCTGCCACGACCTCCGGTGTGCCCTGCGGCGCTTCCAGCTCGTCGTCGAGAACGCTCGGGTCCTGGAGCACCTGGCGCAGTTCGAGCTCCAGGCGTTGCAGGGAACTGCGTGTGGCCTCGTCGAGCAACGTCGCCGAAACCCGGGGCACGAAGGGCACGCGCGGCAGATGACAGGCATCGCGCAGCGCGCCCAGCTGGGCATGGTAGGCCAGCTCGCCATGGCCCCCGATGTAGGCACAGGTCGGGAATACGGCATCCTGGACCAGTGGGCGCAGCAGCGCGCCCGGTGAATAACCCTCGGGATCCGCCACGATCTCGGCCGCCAGCTCCGCAGCCGTGCGCGACCCGGGTTCCTCGTCGAACCGAAAGCCCTCGCCCCCGGCGCGCAGTGCGCGGCGCCCGTCACCATCGACCCGGTAGACCAGGGCTGCCTCTTCGATCGCGATTCCGGGCTCAAGACCCGCCGCGTGCAGTTCCCTGGACCCCGCTTCGAGACCGTCGAAGACTCCCGCCGACACGACCTGTGCCAGGTGCGAGCCCATGCTCGCACGGATCCAGTCGGGCTCCACGACCACCAGGCCGTGCTCTCCCAGCAGCACCGTCAACGCGCGCGTGAAGGCGCGCACCAGCGTCTCTCCATCGCGTGGGAGGAGCAGGTCGAGGGCCTCTTCCGTGAAGGCGTGCTCCTCGAAGATCCCCGTCAACGATTCACGCAGCGCGGGCAGGCGTTGCAGCTGCGCATCCATCACGATGCGCGAGACCGGCAAACGACCCGACGACAGGCCCGCGATCCCGATCTTCTGGATGTCGAGATTGCGATTGAGCTGCCAGGCGTGGTGCACCTCCGCGATGTCGTGGTCGTCACCGTGGTTCCAGAAGATCGGCACCACAGGTCGACCCCATTGGGAACTCAGTTCGTGCGCCAGCTTCGCGGCCTGCATAGCCTTGTAAAGCGAGTACAGGGGGCCAGCGAGGAAACCCGGCTGCTGTCCCGTTACGACGCAGAACACGTCCGGGTTCGCGAGGACGTTGAGCGACGTGCGCACGCGGTCAGGCGGGTCCACGGCGTCGAGCCCCTGGCCGATGACGCGCGCCAGCGCCCGGCGCTCGGCGACATCGTGGCGGTCCTTGGGCGGCACCAGATCGCTCAGGCGTCGCGGCACTGGAACCGGACCGAAATCCATGCCCTGGGCCAGACCGGCGCGGGCCACATTGGAGAGTCCGAAGATGTCGGCCGGAAGGTGCTCGCGCACGATCTTCGGGCGCAGGGCCTCGGCGTTGTTGCTGCGGGTCACCATGGCCCACTATTAGGCCGCCGGGAGCCCGCTGGATCCCGAAAAAAACCGCGCGGCCGATCCCGGGCGGGGTCGACCGCGCTGTCGATGCTCAGTCCACGCCCAGCGTCTGCAGCACGCCCTCGAGCTCGTCGAATGCCGCTTGCTCGCGTGCATTGAGGCCGATTCCCAGCCGGTTGGTGTTCTCGAAGGCATCGAGCTGGAGGTCGTAGAACTCGTCCGGCTCACCCGTGACCCGGATCAGCTTGTAGCGCTCGTTGCGCACCGTCCGCGAGTGGTCGGCGAATGGCGGAGAGCCTCCGTTGGGGCTGAACTTCTCGGCGTAGGCAGTCTGGCGCAGGCTGGCGCTCGGGTTCGAGAAGTAGGGCACGAGTGAGACACCGTCCTGGCCGACCGTGCTGCTGCCGCGCACACGCACACCGGCGAGGTCTGCGACCGTGGCAAAGATGTCGGTCGGGGACACGAGGCCCTGACACTCGCCCTGCTGGACACCCGGACCGCGCACGATAAGGGGTACGTTCACACCACCTTCATAGGGCGTGCCCTTGGCGCGCGTCGGGATGAACGGGGCCTCGGTGGCCTGGCGCGCCGTGCCGTTATCGCCCATGAAGATCACCATCGCGTTCGGGTCGATCCCGTCGAGCGTGGTCAGGAAGCGCCCGATCTCGTGGTCCATGGCTTCTGCCATGGCCTTGGCCAGTTCCGCGTTGGTCGGATTGGGACCCAGGTTGCCACAGTAGGAATCCACACAGGTCGGCGTCGGACACAGGTTCGTGGGCGGTTCGTGGAAAGGCGTGTGCGGCGCGTTGAAGGCCACGTACATGAACCAGGGCTCCTGCATCGTCTGGATCATCCCGATGGCTTCGTTCGCCGTATCGGTCGTGGCGTAGGTCGTCACCATGTCCGCACTGCCATCCGTGACCTTGGTCCACGCACCGTAGTCCGGAAGACCGCCACCGATCGCACCGGCGTAGTGGTCGAAGCCGCTCTGGTTCGGATGGTCGATGTTGTTGCCGCCCAGGTGCCACTTGCCCGCGCACGCACTCTCGTAGCCCGCCAGTACCTCGGGCAGGGTCGTTTCCGACAGGTCGAGCACGGCACCGGCGCCAGGCGTCCCGACACCCGTCCGGAAACCATAGCGGCCACTCAGCACGGCTGCGCGTGTGGGCGAGCACACCGGGTTGGCCCAGGCATTGCGGAACAGCAGTCCCTCGCCGGCCAGGCCGTCGATATTCGGAGTGCAGGGAGGCGTGCTCGCCTCTCCGTACGCACGCACCATGTTGACGCCGAAGTCGTCGGCAAGGATGAAGACGATGTTGGGGGACTTTGGAGTCGGCCGCAGGGTGGCCGCGTCCCTGGCCGGAGGTAGTTGCGTGGTCTGGAGTGATAGCGTTAGAGCAAGTAGTGAGAGAATCATGAGGATGCCTGACGTTGAAGGGTGCTGATTGAACCGGTTAGCGGACGTCAGGTATCAAAAGAAGCTCAGTTCGATCGGCTGCGTTCTGGCGCGGCCCATCGGGGCGGCGGGGTCGAGGACGACCCAGTGCATGAAGGAGCGGACGCCGATGAGGGCCGGGTCGTTCGGCATGGGGACGTGGAAGGTCGCGAAGCCCTCTCCGGGGCCGGCGCCTGCCAGGCGCACGATGCGGCGCGGCGAGATGTCGAAGAGTCCGGCCGTGCCCCGCACGCGACCGGGTTGCGTAGGGTCCATGGACCAGCGCAGGTACGCGGTCGCTCCGCCGCGCCCAGCGCGTACACCTATCTTGAAGTCCTCGTTGCCCAGGTTCGGGGGCACGACTGCGATCGGCTGCGGGATGATCCCGCCTGCGCCGGGCACGCCGCTTCCGACCAGGCGCGGGTTGTCGACGGGGCGCTCGCTGTTCAGCTGGGGGCGGTCGAAGGGGGCCAGCTCGTTCTCGACGCGCGGATCCGTGAGGGCGCGCAGGAAGGCGGTGATGTTGGTCGCGACCTGGGGCGGGAAGTTGAGGCCGTCGAGGATCGGATCCTTGTTGTTGTCGAATGGACCTCCCCCGCCGCGGTAGAAGTTCACGACAGCGTTGAGGTTGGCAAGCGGCGGCGCGCCGTTGTGGAACCAGCGCCCACGCAGCTCGACGTTGCGCAGGGTCGGAACCTTGAAGCGGCCGCGATCGCCCGGGTTCCCGGTGATTTCCTGGCGTCCTCGGTCCTCGACGAGGGGTCGCACGCCGATGTTCCGGAACTGGCCGTCACTGAACAGGGGGCCGCTGTGACATTGGTTGCAGCGTGCGCCTCCGTTGAAGGCGTTCATGCCCTGAACCTGCTGCGCGGTCAGCGCATTCGTGTTGCCCGCCTGGAACTGGTCCCACGGGGTCTGGTTGGGAATGAGCGTCCGTTCATAGGTCGCGATCGCGAACCCGATCCGCTCGGCCGTGATGTCCGGGTCCCCGAACGCGTCCGCAAACAGATCGCCGTAGCTCGGTTCCGGCGCGAGAGCTGCGGCCAGATCCGCGGGCAGGTCCCACGCGAGGGCCAGCGGCCTGGCTGCCTCCAGCTTCGTGCGTACGTCATCCCAGGTCCGGCCCGCGTGAGCCATCTCGACCGAACTCAAGATCGGGCCCACGGCCTGGGATTCCAGTGCGCCGCCGACGGCGATGCTGATGGTGCCGGTCTCCGGGTTCACGAACTCGCCCGTGGCGCGCCCGTCCCAGAACAGCGACTGGAAGAAGGCCGCGCCCGCCATGGTCGGAGCACGCCTACCCGTGACCTGGGGCTCGAATCCGAACGTGCCGTCCGGGACGAAGTTGTCACGGTTGTTCGCATGCAGCACGCCCGGGGAGGCGAGCTTGTCATCGGGGGAGCCGAACACTCCGTCGATGCCCGGGTGCACCGAACCGGGTCCCATGCGCGGGTCCGATCCGCCGCTCGACGGAATGTGACAGGTGCCACACGCCATCGTGTTGTCGCTGGAGAGCTGCTCGTCCCAGAACAGGGCCTTGCCCAGGATGCGTTTCGACTCGCTCATCGGGTTCTCGGACGGAACCGGGGGCGCGCCAAGCTGGGCGACCGCGGGGGCCTGGGACACCCCGATGAGGACAAGCAGGTGGAGGGACAGATTGCGTTTCATGCTCGATTGTTTCTGGCTGCGGGCTGGGCGGTGCGTCTGATGGACGGAGCCGATCACGTATACGTTCCGACCAGATAGGCGATACATGATGAGAGGAAGATGAGAGCGGCAACTAATGTGGCCCCGCGACCGGTGAGGCGCCTTCAGGGGGCTAAGATCGAAGTATGCGGCTGCTTGTGGTTGAAGATTACCGGCCCCTGCGGGTCTCGGTCGTCCAGGCCCTGCGCGAGGAGGGTTACTCCGTGGACGAGGCCGAGCGCGGCGACGACGGGTACCTGCTGGCGCAGGCCAACGACTACGACGTCATCCTGCTCGACCTGATGTTACCAGGTCTCGACGGTTTCGGGTTCCTGACCCGGCTGCGCGCCGACGGACGCCGCTCCCACGTGTTGATCCTGACCGCCCGGGACGCACTGGATGACCGTGTACGCGGTCTCGATCTCGGCGGAGACGATTACCTGGTCAAGCCCTTTGCGATGCAGGAGTTGCTGGCGCGCGTGCGCGCCCTCCTGCGGCGCGAGTACATCCAGAAGGCGCCCACGCTGCAGGTTGGGCACGTGGAGATCCAGACCGTCTCACACACGGTCACGGTCGACGGAGATGCCGTGGAATTCACGGCCAGGGAGTACGCGCTGCTCGAATACCTTGCGCGTCGCTCCGGCCAGGTCGTATCGCGGCTCGAGATCTGGGAGCACCTCTACGACGAGAACTCGACCACCATGAGTAACGTGGTCGACGTCTACATCGGCTACCTGCGCAAGAAGATCGAGATCGGTGGTCGCCCGAAGCTGCTGATGACGCGCCGTGGCGAGGGCTACGTCTTTGCGGAGCCGACCGCATGAGGTCCCTGCGCAGTCGCTTGATCGTCTGGCTCATCGTCGGGATCACGCTCTTCCTGGCGAGCAGTGGTTTTGCCATCCACGCGATCGTCAGTTCGCAGATGCGACGCAGCTTCGACCGCAGCCTCTTGACCACAGCGCGTTCATTGGAGCCGGTGCTGCGCCGGGAGGTCGGACGCATGGTCGGCCATGCTCCCGCCAGCGCCTTCCCCCAGGAGTCACTCGCGAGCGCGAGGCCCGACCTCCTGTTCGAGCTGCGCTATCCGGATGGCGACGTGCTCGTTCATTCGGACGCATTCGAGGGACAATCCCTGCCCGCGCTGGCTCGTGGCGCGCTACCCATGAGCTTCATCAACGGTGAAGCCCGGGACCTGCGCTACTCCGACGTCACGCTGCCACCCGACGGTCGCAGCGGGCGCGCTTTGGCCTTTGTCCTCGGTCGGCCGGGCCGTTCGGGCAGGCCGGATCGGCTGGATCGGTTCGATCGATTCGACCGCCCCGAGCGCCTGGGCATGCCGCGCGGTGCGCGCCCGGGGGAAGGCCGGATGGACGGTCCGCGCGACCGCCCGCCGCGCCCGGCAGCAGGACCCCGCGCAATCGACGGCGAGGGCATCGAGGTCGTCCTGGCCGGGGACACGACCGAGCTGTTCGATAGCCTGCGCAGTCTGCGCATGTTGCTCCTGCTGGCATGGATCTCCTGCAGCGTGGGTTGCGCGGCGATCCTGTCGTGGGTTGTGCATCGCAGTCTGCGCCCACTCGGCCGGCTATCGCGACAGATCGAGGGTCTAGGCGGCGACGGCTTGCAGAAGCGATTCGTGTTACCGGATGCCCCGGCGGAGCTCGAACCGGTGGTCGCCGAACTGAACCTCTTGCTGGCCCGCATCCAGGACGCGTTCGACCGCGAACAGGCGTTCACGGCCGACGCGGCGCACGAGCTGCGCACGCCCCTGGCGGGTCTGCGCTCGACGCTGGAGCTGGCCCTCAGCCGCGAGCGGTCCTCCAGCGATTACCGCCGCTCGGCCCAGGACTCGCTTGCGATCACTGAGGAGATGCAGGCCCTGGTCGGGGACATGTTGACCCTATCGCGCATGGCGTCGACCCAGATCGAAGCGCGGCGCGACGCCACATCCCTGGTTGAGTCGCTGACGGAGGCGTGCGGGCCTTACATGGAGTCCGCACGGCGGCGCGCTCTGACCCTCGAGACAGACGTGGACGCCGAGCTGGTCCTGTCGACGGATCCTGCGCTGCTCGAACGCGTGTTGCGGAACCTGATCGAGAACGCCGTCTCGTATGCGGATGAGGGGTCGACGGTCGAGTTCCGAGCCACCGAACAGGGTGACCACCTTCAGCTGGACGTGACCAACCTCGTCAGCGACGCGCCGAGCGACCTGGGGCAGAAGGCCTTCCTCGCATTCTGGCGAGCGGACAGCTCGCGCAGCATGCTCGACCAGCATGCCGGCCTGGGGTTGTCACTCTGTCGAAGGATCGTCCATCAGTTGGGCGGTTCGATCGACGGCCACCTCGACGGCGCCCGGTTCAGCGTGCGCCTGTGCTTGCCGCGCGCACCCGGCGGCAGCTGAGCGATCAGTCACCGAAGAGTTGCCGGTGGAGCCATGCGCGCGCCATGACCCACTCGTTGTGCACGCGTGCCCTGGGAATCTCGAGTAGCTGCGCGATCTCGGGTCCGGTCAAGCCGCCGAAGAAGTGCAGCTCGACGATACGAGCCTGGGTCACATCACGCTGAGCCAGCAGCTGCATGGCCTGGTCCAGATCGACGAGGTCGACTTCCAGGTGGTTGGATGATTCTGAGATCTCGCTGAGGGTGATGCGGGTCCACCCATGGCCGCGTTTGGCGGCATTCTTTCGGCGCGCCTGGTCGACGAGGATGTTGCGGATCAACGTGGATGACAGCGCCAGGAACTCGGCGCGGTCCATCTCCTTGAACTCGTCGATGCGCGCCAGACGCAGGTAGCACTCGTGCACGAGTTCTGTCGCGTCGATCGCGCCGTCCGCCCCGCGCTTGCCAACAAGCTTGTTGGCAAGCGACTTGAGCGAATCGTACATGCGCGACGTCAGGGGGTCGAGGGCACGCCCCGCCCTCGGTCGGGTCTCTGACGTCTCACCGTCCGATGCACTCATCGCTCACCCTCCATGGATGCGCTGGCTTCCACTGGCCGTGACCCTGGCCGCGGGAAACTCCATTCGCC